>JACQGT010000011.1 GCA_016199425.1 Chloroflexota bacterium | reverse complement strand
CGCTTCCACCTCTTCGTGGACGATGATGTCTTTGCTCGACAGCAATCTCTCTGCGTCCAAAATAACCACACGCTCCCGGGTGACGCCCTTGAGAAACTCCTCCCGGATGCCGGTCAGCGTGGGCAGCGACGGCTGGAGTTCGCTGGCCGGGATAGGCCGCACCCCGAGCACGGCATCGGCTAAAATGCCAAATGCCATCCCTTCGGCGGAGTTCACACTCAGCGAAGCTGAAGCACTCAGGGCAAGGCCCCCCGAGTCAAGAATGATGAGTTTGTTGAGGTCGGTTAGCCCCTTCTCCGGCAGGTCAAAGAACTTCTTGAGGTCAATCACGGAGAGGATCTGTCCCCGCACGTTGACGAGGCCGAGCACGAACGGCGGTGTGCAGGGGAGCGGCGTGAGTTCCTTCAGGGGATAGACTTCGCGCACGAAGCGCGACTCAAGCCCGTATCTTTCGTGCGCCAGAAGGAACTCGATGACTTCGATAGTTTCCCCGGCGGCTTCCTTTCGTTCAGGTTCACGAGCCAGCGCTTTCGCCCGGGCCTTGAGAATCTTTTTCCTTTCTGCGAGCGTCGGCGCCGCCCTCTGCTCAAGGGCGGCCTGGGCGGTTTCCAGGCGGCGGTGGACTTCGCTCCAATCAATTCCCGCCGCGCGCTTTTGATTCGGTGCCGCTTCTTTTTGTGTCATGCCAATGTCTCCTGGTACACCGTGGCGCGAATGATCTCCATCAGCCTCCCGGCGGTCAGCCCGTCGGACTCCGGCAGAAGGTCATCGCGCGGATACGCGCTCAAAAGCGCTAGCGCGTTCTCGAAATGCCTGTCCACTTCCTCGAACTTACCCAGCCGCAACGCCAGATTGCCCAGGGCATAATGGGCCAGAACAAAGTCCGGGTCCAGGTACAACGCCCGCTTGAGCAACTTCGCAGTTTCTTCCACCTGGCCTCGTTCCTGCTGGATCGTTGCCTGGAGATAATGGCTGCCCGGGTTCAGCCGGTCGGTGGCGACAGCCCGTTCGCACCAGGCAAGCGCCTCGTCCAGTTTGCCCTGGTTGGCGTAGATGCGCGTCAATAACGCCATCGCTTTGGCGTCATTTGGATCCCTCGACAGCAACGCGGTCGCCCTTTCCTCCGCCTCCGTATAGCGGCCCTGCTCATAGAACACAAAGGCTTCGTGGTACGGCGGCGGTTGTGCCGGTAGCGGTTCTTCCACGTCCGGCGTTCGGCTTTCCTGCCAAACGGGGGGAACACTAAGCTCTGGCGGTGGCGGAACAGCGAAATCAACCGGCATCCACCCTGGGGTGAAATCTTTCACCGCAGGATGCGCCTGGCTCTCCTTCCGATAAAGGATTGCGCTGGGGAAATTGACCGTCACAAACGGCGAGAAGAGGATTTGCGAGGTCTCGGCCGGGCTGACGAGCAGCCAGCCGCCATCTACGAGTGAGCGGTGCAGGTTATGAACCACCTTCTTTGCCTGCTCTGGAGCAAAGTACATCAGCACATTGCGGCAGAAAATCACATCCATCGCGTTGGTATTGCCCAGGAGCGATGGATATGTGTCTTCCGCCAGGTTGAGATAGGAGAATGTGACCATCTTACGAATCGAGGGCATAATCTCAAAGCGGCCCGCAGATGTTCTCTTGAAGCAGCGCTCTCTGATCCACGCCGGCGTCTCTCGAAACGACCACTCGCCATACACACCCACAGACGCTTTGCGCAGAAAATGCGGGTTAATGTCCGTTGCCAGAATCGTAATATGCCAATCCTGCCAGTCGGGAATCAACCGGCTCAACAGGATAGCGATGGAATACGACTCCTCTCCGCTGCAGCAGCCCGCGCTCCAGATGCGCAGACGCCGCTCCGATGCGCGGCGCGAACGGATCAACTCCGGCAGAACTTGCTCTTCGAGAATTTCGAAACTCCTTTTCTCGCGGAAGAAATAGGTTTCCCCAACGGTGAGGTGACCAGCCAGCGTTTCGATCTGGCTTCGGGTCAACGGTGACGACAGCAGCCACTGGCAACAGACTTCGGCGTCTGCAAAGCCAAACTCGGGGGCCGCCGAACGGAGTCCCCGCTCGAGGTCGCGCCAGCGTTCGCGCGGGAAGCGCAGACCCATCTGCGCGGAGACGAACTCGCCGAGTTGGAAAAGCAGATTGTCGGAAATGGGTTCAGTCATCAGCGATCAGTCCTGTAGGGCCTGGTCCAGCACTTTTTCTTCGTCAAGCGAGAGGAAGGTATTCAGGTCGTGAATCAGAATGAGCCCGTCTTCCAGCCTGACCACTCCGGCCACGTATTCGAGGCCGGGAACAACCTCTCCCCCTGCCGTTACTTTTTCTCCCGTAACGTCAATGACGCCCCTGACCTCATCGGCTACAAGTCCCACCGTCCGCTTTGAGGTGCGGGCGATGATGAGTTGATCGCTCGGGTCTATTTCCCGCTCCGGCAGGCGGAAGCGCCGGCGGAGGTTGACCACGGGAATGATCTGCCCCTGCACGTTGACAACGCCCAGGACGATCTCAGGCATTTTCGGCAAAGGCGTCACCTCCACCGCGCGCACGATGCGCTCCACTGTCGAGAGGCGCAGGGCGTAGTTTTGTTGTTCAACAGCAAATACAACGAGTTGAATGACCTGGTTCATTTGTGTTCTCCTCCGGTCTGGTCAACACCCCTGTGAACCGGCAATGTCCCTGCCGATTCGGGCCGATCGCGGGGCGATTGACTGGCACGTGGGTCGGCCACCCGGCGGATCGCCGGCAGCAATTCAGCGCTCAAGGCCGTCTTGTCCACGAACTCGTTTGCGCAAGCGGCGAGCGCCGCCTGGCGGTAGGGGGCCAGGCCGTGTAGCGTCATCACAATAATGCCCGCCTCGGGGAGGATAACGCGCAGACGCGGGATGACTTCCAGCCCGGGCAGGGCGGGTATGTTGAGGTCGAGCAGGATCACATCCGGCCGCAGATATCGCGCGAGGGCCAGGGCTTCCTCGCCGTCACTGGCTGTGCCCTGAACCGTCACCTCGCCGGCACAAAACTCGCGTAAGTAATCGGCAACCACGCGCAATAGCAGGGGGTGGTCGTCCACCAGCAGGAGTCTTCTTGGTTTTATGGCTGCCTCCCCATCTCACAAGGTCATATAGAAGACGATTACAAAGATCACTTTCTCAGTTTATACCATTCTGATGCGATTACAATACTATGAAGATGGTATTTCTGCCCGTGTAACAGGCAAGATGTGGAAGAGTGCGGTTCTTTTTCCGGGAATGAACCAGCACCAGTTCGTAGGCCGGAGATCGCCTGGTCCATTCCCGGAATCAGGCGCGCAAAGTTTGAAGATATACCCATACGTGGAGGTGGATTGCTCAACTGGGCTATCTCCTATACAATACTGCTCTACGTTTCTCAAGACAAAACGTGCCGCCTGCAACTCTCGATTTTCCACCTACCACCTTCCGCTCTTGTGAGGACCCTTTCATGCGCATTGCATCCATCGAGAGTTTTTTGTTGGAAGCACCCATCGCCATTCCTTTTGGCTGGTCCCAGGGCTGGATCGACCGCCGACACACCGGGCTGGTGAAGATCACCACTGACGACGGCATTGTGGGCTGGGGTGAAGGGCTGAGCAGCCCGGCCGCGGCTCTGCTCCACGACGGTTTTGCGCCGTTCCTCCTGGGCGCGGACCCTGTGCAGCGCAACGGTCTGTGGGAGCGGATGTTCCATCAACTTTACAACGCCAACCTGGCCGGTGGCTTCGGCGGCAGCGCCATCAGTGCGGTGGACATCGCCCTGTGGGACATTGCGGGCAAAGCCGCGGGGCTGCCCATCTGCGCTCTGCTGGGTGGGCAGGTGCGGGAGAGCATCGCGGTCTACGCCACCGGTCTCTACTATACGGAAGGTGAGTTCCCCGACCGGCTGCTGGACGAAGCCCGTCTCTACGTGGAGCTGGGCTTCCGGGGGATGAAGACGAAAGTGGGCGGGCTGTCTGTGGCTGAGGACATCGAGCGGGTGGCTGCTATCCGGGAGGTGATCGGGCCGGATATTTTCCTGATGGTGGACGCCAATCAGTCCTACAACGCGGCAACCGCCATCCGCATTGGCCGGGAGCTGGACGCATTGGAGGTCTTCTGGTTCGAGGAGCCGGTGGGCGCGAAGGATGTGGACGGCTATTTGCAGGTGAAGAATGCACTCCCGCTGGCGATTGCGGGCGGCGAAAATCTGCGCACCCGTTTCGAGTGCAAGGAGTATATCGGACGGCGGGCCGTGGATATTTTGCAGCCAGATGTGGTGAATGTGGGCGGCGTCACCGAACTGCACCGGGTGGCCCAGATGGCCAACGCCTTCGGCATTCTGTGCAATCCCCACGTCTGGGGTTCGCCGGTGATGATCGCGGCCAGCCTGCACGTGGCCGCCACGATCCCGTCCTGTCCGCCGGCGCGCAACCCGCTCCCCTATCAGCAGGAGCCGGTGATGGAGTTTGACCGCACGCCCAGTCCCATCCGGGAAAAGATCGCCACACCCTTTGAGCAGAGCGGCGGCTTTCTGGCTGTGCCCACGGGTCCGGGGCTGGGGGTGGAGATCGACGAGTCGGCAGTAGCCGCGTTGAGTGTGGCCCGGCGCAGGAGCAGTTAGGCGGGTGCAATGACGGCAAAAGCTTCATCCATCTCCAACCAGGCCAGGTCGAAGTCGCCGTAGGGAATGGCAAGGGGCGCATCTGCGAAAGTTGGATCGTTTACCAAAATGTTGTCGTCTATCATGCCAACGACAACAACCGCGTGTTGCGTCGGCGGCTCTTGCCAATAGGGGAATTCGCCAGCTTGCACGCTGACAATAGACGGCCAGCCACGTTCAAGCATCCCATAGAGGTTTGCGAATGTTCCTCTGCGCTGAAAGTACACAGCGAACCCTTTCGGGGAGAGTTGCCTGACATTTTCCAATGGGCTACCTGCGTTGGGGCGAATCCTGAGATCCGTTTTCAGTTCGTCATACGAAAAACGGATGTTCCAGGAAGCGTACAGCATTGCTACGCATGCAACCAGGCATTCGCCCGGACGACGCTGCCGTATCAGCGGAACGGGTAGATTGATCGGTGATGGAGGGTTGAAAAACACTGGGGTTAGGACTCTCGTAGGGTGGCGATGAAGTCTGCCAGATTTCCCTGAGGTTCAATTGGGGTGATGGGTATATCTTTTGCCAGATATTCTGGGGGCACCTCGCGCAACTTGAAGGGAGGCAGCGTCTGCGCCAACTCCTCCGCCCGGCAATACATTTCTTCGATGTTGGCCGTCTCTGGGAGGATTTCGCCGCTCTCGACGTCCACGTCAACGGACCCGACAGTGCCCACCGGCCCCACGTGTGTTGCTGTAAATAGGATGGGAACCCGCCAGACGATCCGGTCAGCGACGACCAGCGACGGGGTGTCACCCAGCATAGACGTGGAGACTTTCATCGCCAGCCAGCCATTGACTCTGCGCCGGGCCTGGGTGGCGCTGATGCCAATCGTAAATGAGCGCGCGATCTGAATCTCCGCCGGGCCGGATTCCGGCAGGTCGATTTTGTCGAGAAGGATCATTGCGTTCATTTTCACTTTGTCCGTTTACTCTGCGGCACTGGCGGCAGTGTAACACAATTCGAGCGGCTGAACAACCGTACACAAAATTTCCCGAAAGGTATCCCAAAATGATCTACCGCAAACTGGGCAACACAGGCATCGACGTTTCGGTGATGGCATTGGGCTGTTGGCCCTTCGCCGGGGGCAAAGTGTGGGGGGAGCAGAGCGACGACGACTCCATCGCCACGGTCCACGTCGCACTGGACGCGGGCATCAATTTTTTCGACACGGCGGAAGGCTACGAAGCGGGTCACTCCGAGCGGGTGCTGGGCCGGGGACTGCTAGGCCGCCGCCACGAGGCGGTCATTGCGACGAAAGTCAGCCCATCCCATCTGGCCGCGGGGGATGTGATTGCTGCTTGTGAGCGTAGCCTGCGCAATTTGCAGACCGACTACATCGACCTCTACCAGATTCATTGGCCCAACTGGGCTGTCCCCCTGGAAGAGACGGTTGGCGCACTGGAAAGCCTGCAACGCCAGGGCAAAGTTCGCGCCATCGGCGTCAGCAACTTCGCTGTGCAGGACCTGTCCGCCATTCTGGAACTGATCCCAGTGGTGACGGATCAGATGCCCTTTAGTCTGCTTTGGCGGGTGATCGAGAAAGGCGTGCAGCCTCTTTGCGTGGAAAAGGGCGTGGGGATTATCTGCTACAGCCCCCTGGCCCAGGGACTGCTCACCGGGCGCTATGCCTCGGCGGACGACGCGCCGGAGGGTCTGGCCCGCACCCGTCTCTATGCGGGTAGCCGTCCCCAGTCCCAGCATGGGGAGGCGGGCTGCGAGGCGGAGGTCTTCGCCGCGCTGGCCGAGGTGCGGCGCATTGCCGGCGGCCTGGGACAGCCGATGGCCGCGGTTGCCTTGGCGTGGGTGAGGCAGCAGCCAGGGGTCACATCACTGTTGGTGGGGGCGCGCAAACCGGAAGAAGTAGCGTGGAACCTACCCGCCTTGGAATTGGATCTGTCGGCGGATGTGGTGGCAGAGTTGAACCGGGTCACTGAGCCGGTGAAGCGGGCGCTGGGCGGCAATCCGGATATGTGGATGTCGCCGTCGCGGATGCGGTGAGGAAGCGGGAAACGGGAAGTAGGACACGGGAAAACGGTGGCAGAGTACGCTGGGTAAGGACGTGTCAAAGGGGGAGGATCTATGGCAGCGACGACAAAAAAGATGGGGGATTTCGTATACGAGTACGACCACGCGCAGAATATGCAGTGGCTGCGCACCAGCGCACTCCAGCGCCTGGTGGCGACCGGTACTGTGGCCGCCATTGTGTGGTTGATCTATCTGGGCACAACCATTGAAACTGTCGATGCCCAGAGCGTGCGCTTTCTATCGTTGCTTAGCCCCCTGACGCTGGTGCTGTGCGGGCTAGCCGCGTCCTGGTCGGTTGACCGGCTGGGTATTCTGAGCGCAGTTTTCATCTACACTGTCGGTGTCATTGTCACTGTCGTGATGATGGCCTGGGCTTTGGGCAACTCGCTATTTCTCATCTTCGTGGCGCTGGCGTGCGGCGTGACAGGACTGCTGATCGGTCCACAGGCCGGCTTTGCGAGCGCGCTGGTCATCAGTCTGGGGCTATACATCAACCCGCTGCCGGCCCTGCTTCCGCCCGTCCCGCTGTCGGTCTTGTGGGTCACCGTCATTTTTAATTTCCTTCTGGCGGCTTTTCTGTGGACGGCCACATACCCCACGCGCACAACCCTGCACTGGACGTGGATGAACTATATGCACGCGCAACAGCAGCGCGAGGAGGCCCAAGAACACCGGGCAAAGCTGGCCCAGGCCGTCAAAGAACTGGACATCAGCAATAAGCGGCTGAAGTCGATGACATTTGAGCTGGAGCGAGCGCGGCGGGCTGCCAACGAAGCCCGTTGTCTGAAAGCCGAATTCGCGGCCAATATCAGCCATGAACTGCGCACGCCTCTCAACCTCATCATCGGCTTCAGCGAAATGATGGCCTTGGCCCCGCAAACGTATGGCGAGGTGCCTCTGCCGCGACCCTATCGGGGCGATGTGCAATCGATCTATCGCAATGCCCGTCATCTCTCCAACCTCATCGACGATGTGCTGGACCTAAGCCAGATCGAGGCCGGACGGATGGGTCTGATCAGGGCACCCCTCTCCCTGGCCGAAGTGATCGACGAGGCCATCAATACGGTCAGCACCCTTTATACCAACAAAAATCTGTGGCTGCGCATACACATTCCCGATGATCTGCCCAGGGTGGAAGCGGATCGCACCCGTGTCCGTCAGGTGTTGATCAATCTGCTCAACAACGCATCCCGCTTTACCTGGCAGGGTGGTGTGACGATTACCGCCAGTGCGGATGAACGGGAAGTCACCGTTACGGTAACCGACACAGGCGTCGGCATCAGCCAGCAGGACCTGCCCAAAGTCTTTCAGGAGTTCAGCCGTCTGAGCGGCTCCCAACAGAACGACGCTGTGGGCAGCGGTCTGGGACTGGCAATTTGTCGGGATTTTGTGGAATTACACGGCGGGCGTATGGGGGTGAAGAGCGAACAGGCAGGGGGAACAACCTTCACCTTTACGCTACCGTTGAGGGCGGATTTGGGAATCGGTCGCGCGCCGCCTGCCTGGGAGACGTGGGTGATTTTGCCTGAGAATAGAACCGGGCCAATGACTGTTGCTGTACTGTCCAATGAGCCTGCCATCAACCGCCTGTTCGAGCGTTATCTGGACAACTACCACATTGTCTCGGTAAAAGACGAGACTGAAGCCTGGAATCTTGCCTCCGAGCAGATGATCCACGCTTTGGTGGTCGTCGCTCCGTCCGGCGAACAGGGGTGGCTGGCCCTGCGCAAGGCCCGGGAGGCGCT
>JACQGT010000142.1 GCA_016199425.1 Chloroflexota bacterium | reverse complement strand
TCAGAACAGCCCCACCACCTGGCCTGTCGCGAAGTCGATGTCCACCCGCTCGGCTGCGGGGCTGCTGGAAAGACCGGGCATTGTGCGCATCTGCCCCAGCAGCGGGTAGATGAAGCCCGCGCCCACGCTGGCGCGCACCTCGCGGATGGGGACGGTGAAGCCCGTCGGCGCGCCCTTCAGCGCCGGGTCGTGGCTCAGGCTCAGGTGCGTCTTCGCCATGCAAATGGGCAGGTTGCCATAGCCCGCTGCCTCGTACTGGCGAATCTGCCGCTCGGCTTCGGCCTCGTAGGAAACCCCATCTGCGCCGTAGATCGTCGTAGCGATCTTCTCGATTTTGGCTGCGATGGGCTGCTCCAGCTCATAGAGGAAGTTGAAATCGGTCGGCTCCTCCGCCGCTTCGATGACCGTTTGCGCCAGTTCCAGCGCACCGGCACCGCCCTCGGCCCAGTGGGTGGAGACCGCACAGCGCGCCCCCTCCTCGGCGGCCACCCGGCGGATGGCCTCCACTTCGCTGTCGAAATCGCTGGCGAAGTGGTTGACGCAGACCACCGGGCTGACGCCGTGGACGCGGATGTTCTGAATCTGCTTGCGCAAATTGGCCGCGCCCGCGTACACCTCGTCTGGGTTCTCCTTCAGCATCGCCTCGGGCAGGGGGCGGCCCGGCACCACCCGGTGCTTGCCCGTGTGCAGCTTCATGGCCCGCACCGTCGCCACCAGCACAGCCGCGTCCGGGCGCAGACCGCTGTAGCGACATTTGATGTTGAAGAACTTCTCGCCGCCGATGTCCGCGCCGAAACCCGCTTCGGTGATCAGATAGTCGGCGGTTTTAATGCCGATGAGATCGGCCAGAATCGAACTGTTGCCGTGGGCGATGTTGGCGAAGGGGCCGGCGTGGACCAGCGCGGGTGTGTTTTCCAGCGTCTGGAAGAGGTTGGGCTTGATGGCCTCTTTCATCAGCACAGTCATGGCGCCGGCGGCCTGCAACTGTTCGGCGGTGACCGGCTCTTTGCCCTTGCCGCCGGTCATGCCGATGGTGATGCGCCCGAAGCGCTTCCGCATATCCTTCAGACTGGTGGTCAGGGCCAGAATCGCCATCACTTCGCTGGCAACGGAGATGTCAAAACCGGTGGCCCGGGGGCGTCCGTCGCCCTTGTCGCCCAGACCGCTGATGATATTGCGCAGCTCCCGTTCGTTCACATCCAGCACCCGCCGCCAGGTGATGCTGTAGGGGTCGATGTTCAGGCTGTTGCCCTGGAAGATGTGGTTGTCGATCAGCGCGGCCAGCAGGTTGTTGGCCGCGGTCACCGCGTGGATGTCGCCGGTCATGTGCAGGTTGAACTGCTCCATAGGCACTACCTGGCTGTAGCCGCCCCCGGCCGCACCGCCTTTGATGCCAAAGGTCGGTCCCTGGCTGGGTTGGCGGATGGCGATGTTGGCCGTCTTGCCCACGTGGTGCAGCCCCTGGCCCAGGCCGACGGTCGTTGTGGATTTGCCCTCGCCCAAGGGGGTGGGCGTGACAGCCGTGACCAGAATGTAGCGGGCGTTGGGGCGATCCTTCAGCTTCTCCAGCACCTCCAGACGAATCTTGGCCATGGATCTGCCGTAGAATTCGATGTCATCCCGCTCCAACCCCATCTTTTCGGCAATGGCTTCGATAGGCTCTAATTTGGCTGCCTGGGCGATCTCCAGATCGCTGGATACAGGTTTGCTTGGCATGGGTCGCATACTCCTTTGTAGTGCGTGTTTGTAGTGCGTGCTGTGGCAAAATGACGGGGCAAATAGTTGGTTGGGTAGTTGATTGGGTGGGTGGTTGATTGGATGAGAGGTGGATCAGATAGCTGGTTGATCGGGTGATCAACTAAGTCAAGTATAGCCGATGTGTAGGGTTTATTTCAAATGGAGGGACGTTGCATCAGGTCCAGGGCCAGGCTGCCGGTCACATTGACGAAGAACGTGCCGTAGGGGAAAGCCACGCCCAGGTGGCGGGCTGCCTAGACGCCGATCCAATAGCGGGCGTTGGCACCCAGGGCCGCGCCGAGTGCGATAAGAAGGATGCGGTTCATTGTCACTTCTGTTCGGAGATGTTCACGCGGCAGACAAAGAATGCTGCCATCGCTCTATTCCTGCCCTTCTGGCAGACGGAAAATACGAATCGCCGACCCACCTTGCCACGGATCGGGGACAAATTCCTGCACTAGCGGAAGCTCCGACAACTGGGCGTAGAAAGCGAGTTGGGGCGCGTAGCGCTCCGGATCGGCCACAAAACGATTGGAAATTTCGCTGCTGGTCATCACATAGTCAAACGCGCCGCTCAGATAGTCAGCGAAAGGGCGTTCGGGCAGAAAAGGTTGCGGGGTGACGATAAAAGAAGTGTTCTGCAGGGGTGCCGTGTACAGTTCCCCGATGATGCGGCTGCCCGCAGGCAGATTTTCTTCGATCCAGTGCCGGGCTTCGATGCGTGTACTGGTAGAGTCTAACCGGATAACCACTTGAGCGGTTGTATAGGCCGGTTGGGCCAGCACGACGGCCCCCAGCAGAAGCGCAATTGCCATCCGCCGCAAGGGGGCCGAACGCCCGCCCAGCGCGGCTGCCGTTGTGTCTACCCCATAGGCGGCCAGCAGGGCCAGGATCGGGGAAATCTGGATCGTCCAGCGCTTCCAGTGCAGGGCGGGAATGCTGATAGCGGCCACGTAGACGAGCAGGAAGACGGCCAGTACCAAAAGACGCCGCTTGCGTTGGTAGACGCTCCAGCCGATCCCAACCAGCAACGCGATCACTTGTGCGCCGTAGATAGACTCAGGAATCGCGGAAGTCAGATACCAGACAGCCCGTTCCCAATAGCTCTTGCCGTCCGCGCCGATGTGGCTGCTGCGCGCCTCCACCAACAGGTTTTGCCAGGCCGTATTCCAATCGAGAAAGAAGAAGGGCGAACTCAGAGCAAAGACAGCCACGGATACCAGCCCGCCGATGAGAAAGCCCCGGAAGACAAGTGCGAACTGTCCGTTCTGCCGCCAGCGGGGAGCGTGCAGCAGAAAGAAGGCCAAATAGACGAAGTAGACGGGGATCATCAGATAGCGGCTGGAAAGAGCCAGCCCCATTGCGCTTCCCGCCAGGACAAAGTGGCGCAGCCGCGGCGCGTCTGTCATTTGATAACAGAACCAGAGGGCCAGGGCCACAAAAAACATAGCCGATGTGTCGGTCCTGACGACAGTCGTATGCCAGGCCAGGGTGGGATAGAAGATCAGAAAGAGCGATGCCAGAAGGCCAACAGCCGTTCCCCCCACCTTTCTGCCCAACACAAAAGTCAGTGCAACCGTCAACAGCCCATAGGCAATGGTGAGCAGGCGACCGACGAGATAGTAGACGCTGAAATTGGCCGCCAGACGGGGATCCGGTTGCAGCAGACAGCCGCCTTCGGTGGCCGCAAACCAGAAATAATAGATAGCGGCCAGTGGATAGATGGTTGTGGAGCCGGGGTTGCCGAACCAGCGGGGGTTCAAGTCACCCGTGGCGGCCATGTGGACGGCGCGCTCCACGAAAATGGGTTCATCAATAAACGGCTCGTAGGGCAATTCCCGCTGAATCCCCCAGAGGAAGATGCCCCAGCCAAGGAGAAGGAGGGTGAGGGCTGTCAGGCGGGCTGTGTCTTTGCTCATGCGTGCTGGGTGATGGGACGCTGAAGGGATGAGAAAATGACGATTGTATACGCACCCGCGGTGGTCAGCAACCGCGCCGTGGCTGCGCCCAGCCCAGAGCCGCCGCCAGTGATGAGAATTGTGCTGTTGTGGAGGTTCATCGGTCTGCTCCCGGTAGGGTGAGGAACGATAGGAGGATTCTACCGGGCGAAGCGGGGAGATGTCAATTGTAGGACGGACTGTCAGTCCGTCCTACGGGTGCAGCGCTGCCAGCAGAGCCGCCGAATCGGAGACCCAGCCGAAGATGCCGCCCTGCGCGGTGATGGTTTCCAGGCTGGCCGTGTGACGTTCGGGGCTGTAGGAGGCCACGCAATCCTCCAGCACCAGCGCGTTGAAGCCTCGGTCGTTGGCCGCGATGACCGTAGCAAAGCAGCAGACGTCGGTGGTCACGCCGGTGATGAGCAGATTTTCGATGGCCTGCGCCCGCAGCAATTCGTCCAGTGGGGTGCGGTAGAAGGAGTTCTTGCCCGGCTTGTCCAACACAATCTCGCCGGGGAAGGGCGCTACTTCGTCAATGATAGCGTGGCCTGGCTCCCCCTGGACGAGAATGCGTCCCATCGGGCCGGGGTCGCCGATGCGGTTGCCCGCAGGCCAGCGAGTCAGCTTCGTGGGCGGGCAATCGGACAGGTCTGGCGGGTGGCCCTCCCGGGTGTGGATGACGAACATCCCCTGCGCCCGGGCCGCGGCCAGCACAGCCTGGATGGGCGCAACGGCGCCCAGGAGCAGGCCCGTGTCGTTGCCCAGCAGCGCGCCGTACCCCTCCGGGTAGAGGAAATCCTTCTGCATATCGATGACCAGCAGGGCCGTGGCCGCCAGCTCCCACGTCACCGGATGGGGGCGGGCGGTAATTGTTATCTCTGTCACACTCTGCTTCTTCTCCCTGTATGTACGATTCCGGGAATCGGCCAGACGATTGTGGGAAAGCCGATTGAATCTGTGGCCGATTCCCGGAATCAAATTTCTAAAGCACGAACACTTTGTTGCGGCTGTGGTTGTGATTGTGGTTGTGATGATTCAACTGCTCTTGAGGTTCGACGATAACGATCCGCCCGTCCCAGTGGGTGCGGGGCAGCGTGTGCCGCCGGGCCAAGTGAGCATCCACCCAGGCGACAACGATGTCAAAGCCGGAGCGGTCTTTCAGGTTTGTAAAGACAAAGGGCTGCTCCCCCCGCATCCGTCGGCTGTCCCGTTCCATCACTTCCAGAGACGCGCCCACCAGCGGGGCCAGGTCGATTTTATTGATCACCAGCAGGTCGGAGCGGATGATGCCCGGTCCGCCCTTGCGGGGCAATTTGTCCCCCGCGGCTACGTCGATGACGTAAATCCAGACGTCCACCAGCTCCGGGCTGAAGGAGGCGGCCAGATTGTCACCGCCGCTTTCCAGAAAGATGAGTTCCAGCCCCGGCAGAGTGTTCTGGAGTTCCAACACCGCTTCCAAATTCATCGACGCATCGTCCCGGATGGCCGAATGGGGGCAGCCGCCAGTCTCCACGCCCCGGATGCGCTCCTGGGGCAGCACGCCCTGGCGCAGGAGAAACTCGGCGTCTTCTTTCGTGTAGATGTCGTTGGTGACAACAGCCACACTGTGCCGCTGGCTGAATTCCTGGCTGAGCAGGTGAACCAGCGCGGTCTTGCCGCTGCCCACCGGTCCCGCCACGCCTACCCGCAGGGCGCGTTGAAAGGTTGTATGCATTGATCGATTGTCCATTCAATGTGTGTTTCGTCGTGGAAACGTGAAACGTGAGATCACCCGGCCTTTCTCACGTTTCACGTCTTACGCATCACTACACCGCCAGATACTCCTTCGCCTTCTCTTCGTCGAATTGGGAAATAGACCCATCCATGACAATCGCGCCGGTTTCCATAATATAGAAGTAGCTGCCCACCTTCAGGGCAAAGTCCAGGAATTGTTCCACCAGTAAAATAGACATCGCGGCTTCCTGGCGCAACATCAGAATAATCTCTTCGATCTCCGCCATAATGGACGGCTGGATGCCTTCGGTCGGCTCATCCAGCAGGAGCAGTTTGGGGTCGCGCAGAAGCACCCGGCCAATCGCCAACTGCTGCTGCTGGCCGCCGCTCAGCGTACCCGCCACCCGCTTGCCCATCTGTTCCAGGACGGGAAAGAGGCGATAGACCCGGGCCAGCGCGGTCTCGTCCGGCTTGCGTGTGGGTGTGGATTCAAAGCCCATCAGCAGATTTTCATAGACGCTGAGATAGGGGAATATCCCCCGGCCCTGGGGCACGTAGCCAATACCGGCTCTGGCCCGGCGGCTGCTCGGCCAGTGGGTCATCTCCTCATCGCCGAAATGAAGGCTGCCGCTGCGGGGTTTCAGCAGTCCCATCACCGTTTTCATCAGTGTCGTCTTGCCCACGCCGTTGCGCCCCATCAGGCAGACCACCTGGCCGGCAGGCACGGAAAGCGTCACGTCGTTGAGCACTGTGCTTTCGCCGTAATTGACGAAGGCGTTTTGAATTGCCAGCATTGCATTGCCTCCTTCTCAGGCGTGGGCGCGGCCCAGATAGACTTTGACCACCCGCTCATCCCGCTGGACATCTTCCACCGCGCCTTCGCAGAGCATCTGCCCCAAATGGAGGACTGTGACGGTCTTGGCGAAGTTGCGCACGAATTCCATGTCGTGTTCCACCACCACCACCGAGCAGCGGTGGGCGATGGACTGGAGCAGCTCGCCCGTACGGTTGCGTTCTTGCCGGGTCATGCCCGCCACTGGTTCGTCCAGCAGGAGCAGGCTGGGCTTCTGCACCAGCAGCATCCCGATCTCCAGCCACTGCTTCTCCCCGTGGGCCAGGATGCCAGCCTTTACCTGCATACGATCCATCAGACCGATCAGCGCCAATGTGTCGTGGATCAGCGCCTCTTCTTCCCTCGTCAGCCCGCGCAGGAGGGAGAGGGTCGGATCGTTGAAGCCGACCGTGGCCTCCAGATTCTCGTAGACGCTGAGGCTGCCAAAGACCGATGGGGTCTGGAATTTGCGGCTCAGCCCTTTGCGCACAAGCGTATGCTCCATCTCGTGGGCCACATCCACCCCGCCGTTGAAGATGACTTTGCCCGACGCCGGGCGTGTCTTGCCCGTGGCAACGTCGAGCAGCGTCGTTTTGCCCGCGCCGTTGGGGCCGATGACAAAGCGCAGTTCGCCCTTCTGGATGGAAAAATCGAGGCCGTCCAGTGCTTTGAAACCGTCGAAACTGACTGTCACATTCTGCACATCCAGAATCTTCTCTGGCCGGTTGTGTGTTTGAACGTTCACGACGAGCCTCCTTCTACCCGCTGGGACATCGTGGGTAGGACCACTTCGGGTAGGGCGTGGGTCGCCCGCGGCTTGTGGCTCTCGGCCAGGCCAGGACGAACCACCCAGAATGCCGCGAGCGTGCGCAGCCGGGCCGTAGCCGATTTCAGCGCGCCCAGCACGCCGGTGGGAAAGAAAAGTACACTGCCGATGAAGAGCAGCCCCAGAAAGGTCTGCCATATGTCCGGGTAGGATTCGCTGAAGAAGCTCTTGCCGTAGTTGACCGCCAGCGCGCCCAGAATTGCGCCCAGCAGTGTGGATCGCCCGCCCAGAGCCACCCAGACAACCATTTCGATGGACGGTACAACGCCCATACTGGACGGGGAGATGATGCCCACCTGGGGCACAAAGAGCATCCCGGCCAGGGCAGCAATCATCGCCGAGAGGGCGAAGACAAGCGTTTTGATGACCACCGGATCGTAGCCCAGGAAGCGCACCCGGCTTTCGTCGTCGCGCAGGGCCACCAGCAGGCGGCCAAAGCGGGAACTGGTCAGCCAGCGCCCCAGGATGTAGACGCCCAGCAGGCAGAAGGCGGTGAGATAGTAGAAGCCGTGCTGGGCCTGGCTGCTGAGCAGGCTATAGCCGAACACTTTGGCGCTGCCCAGATTGGTGATGCCGTTTGTGCCGCCGGTGTAGGCCTGCTGCCCGATAAACCAGATGCTGGTCAGGAGAGTGAGCGCCTGGGTGATAATCGAGAAGTAGACGCCCTGTACCCGGCTGCGGAAGAGAAAATAGCCCAACACCCCGGCCAGGAGCGCCGGAATGATCAGCGCGGCGACAATGGCAAAGAGAGGTGTCTGGAAGGGTTGCCAAAACCAGGGCAGGGATTTCAGCCCACTCCAGAACATAAAATCGGGAATTTTGTCCCCGGATGCCTGCAATTTCAGATACATCGCGAAGCCATACGCGCCCAGACCGAAAAAGAGTCCCTGGCCCAGGCTGAGCATCCCGCCGTAGCCCCAAATCAGGTCCAGGCCGACGGCAACGATGGCGAAGGTCAGAAACTTACCCAATTGGCTGAGGCGGAATTCCGTCAACACCTGGGGGGCAAGCAAAAAGATGACCGCCAGGAGCAGAACGGGTCCCCAATGGCGGAGCAGCGCGAAGGATAACTTCTCTTTGGCTTTCATTGTTTCTCCTCGTGGGGTGTCGTAAAGACACGGCCTGCTGTGTCTCTACGCGCGTGTTTGCAGGGAGACCAGACCCGCTGGCTTCCACTGGAGGAAGACGATAACCATCAGCAGCACCAACACTTTGCCGACCGTCGCCGTCGTCCCCAATTCCAGCGTCGTATTGGCCAGCCCGATCAGCAGCGCGGCTAAAATTGTGCCCGGCAGACGGCCCACACCGCCCAGCACGACGACCATAAACGCGTCCACAATGTAGAATGTCCCCAGAGACGGGCCGATAGGACCGATGAGGGCCAGCACGCAGCCGGCCACCCCTGCCAGCCCTGTGCCCAGGGCAAAGGTCATAGCGTCCACCTGGCGAGACTGCACACCCAGGCAGGAGGCCATCTCCCGGTTCTGCATCACTGCGCGCAGCCGCCGCCCGCCCGCGGTGCGGTTGAGGTAGAAGTAAATAGCCGTGACCGCCACCAGCACCAGCCCAATGATAAAAATGCGCTTGTAGGGCAGCAGCATCCCCGATCCCATATCGAAGCCGCCCACCAGCCAGGCCGGGCTGCTCACATTCACATTGGGTGCGCCAAAGATGCTGCGCGCGGCCTGTTGCAGCACCAGCCCCACGCCCCAGGTTGCCAGCAGTGTGTCCAGCGGTCGCCCATAGAGATGGCGGATCAGCATCACCTCCATCAGCGCGCCCAGCAGACCGGCAAAGAGAAAGGCCGCGGGAATTGCCAGCAGAAACCAGACCCCTGCCTCCACACCGCCCAGGGCCGACGCAAAAAGCTGCTGGAAGACAAAAGCCATATACGCGCCAATCATTATAAATTCGCCGTGGGCCATATTGATGACATTCATCAGCCCAAAGGCGAAAGCCAATCCCAGCGAAACCATCAGCAGAATTGACCCCAAACTTAGTCCATTGAAAATTTGTAAAGCGAAAACTTCCATTGTCCTACCCCCTCTTTCTTCTCTGATGGATGGGTGTGGGGACCATCCAAACAATTTGTAGGACGGAATGGTATTCCGTCCTC
>JACQGT010000120.1 GCA_016199425.1 Chloroflexota bacterium | reverse complement strand
GGTGGGGGCGCAGAAGGCCAACAGGCTGTTGATGTGCTTCAGAAGGCCGCCGATGTACCAGATGGCTTCCTGGCTGACACCGGCATATTTGTCACCGGCGAAGATGGGTTTGCCATCTTTCCACAGGCTCTGGTGGGTGTGCATACCCGAGCCGTTGTCCTCAAAGAGCGGCTTGGGCATGAAAGTAGCTGTCTTACCGAACTGCAGGGCCACATTCTTGGCGATGTACTTGTACAACTGCATATTGTCTGCCTGACGCAGCATGGGGCGGGAGCGCAGGTTGATTTCTGTCTGGCCGGCGGTGGCAACCTCGTGGTGGTGCTTTTCGATGGGCAAGCCCGCATCGATCATCGTGCGCACGATCTCCGAGCGCACATCCTGCAGGGTGTCGAAGGGGGAAACGGGGAAATAGCCGCTCTTGTAGCCCACTTTGTGACCGGAACTCCATTCACCCGAATTCCAGGGCGCTTCGACGCTGTCCACCGCATAGCTGGAGGAGTAACGACCCGTCTCGTATTTCACCTGGTCAAAGATGAAAAACTCGGCTTCCGGTCCCATAAACGCAGTGTCGGCAATGCCCGTGGACTTCATATAGGCATCGGCCATCATCAGCACATTGCGGGGATCCCGGTCGAAGGACTCTTTGGTGATCGGGTCGATGATGTTGCCGATCAGACAGAGTGTGGGATGGTCGGTAATGGGATCAACAAAGGCCGTCGTCGCATCACTGACCAAGAGCATATCGCTGCTCTCAATCGATTTGAAGCCGCGGATGGATGAGCCGTCAAAGCCCAGGCCATTTTTGAAGAGATCGTCCTCGTCGTAGGCTTCTACCGGCAGCGAGAAGTGTTGCCACTGGCCGTAGAGGTCTGTAAAACGCAGATCGATAATCTGAACGCCGTTCTCCTCAATGGCCTGCGCCACATCCGCCGCAGAAGTACAGTTCAAAGGCATGTGCGGAATTCCTTTCCTGGATGACTACAGATGATACCATCTACCCTATTCTAAAAAACACCAATAACCAATACCAATCGATGTCCCCACGGACATCGTGAAGAATTATACAAATAGATCCTCAAAAACGCCATTGTTACATCTGCCCACACATATTCTGGTTTTCTTGTGCAATTTGCACAGCGGCAACGGTGAGCGATTGCCTTTTGCGAACGCCATCCACTGCTGGTACACTCACGGGATTATCAGAGATTGGAGATTGGTCGTCACTGCCCAATCTCCAATCTCGCATTGACCGGAGGTATTCTCATGTCCCGTCTCGAACTCTACGCCAACGACCCGTCTTTGCAGGTTGTAACCGGGGCCTGCCCCCACGACTGCCCCGACACCTGCTCCTGGCAGGTCGCTGTGAACCGGGAAAGCGGCGCGGCCATGGACATTTGGGGGCAGTGCCAGCCATCCCATCACCCAGGGCCGGCTGTGTGGAAAGTCTGTGTCCTTTTTTCAGGGCAGCGAAATCAACTGAACGGCAACCAGACCGCAAAACGGCTGCCCGTACCTTTGCCCGCGCTGGTCACTGTCACCCGCCCGCCGTGGGCCTCTGCCAGCGCCCGCACAATCGCCAACCCCAGCCCCGTGCCGCCGCTGTCCCGGTTACGGGCCTTGCCCGCCCGGTAGAAACGCTCGAAGATGTGGGGCAGGTCTTCGGCCCCGATACCCTCGCCCGTATCACGCACAGCGATCTCCACCCCGCCGGTCTGGGCCGCCACTGCCACCTCAATCTCCCCGCCCTCCGGAGTGTGGCGCAAGGCGTTGTTGAGCAGATTTTGCAACACCTGCATCAGCCTGGCCCGGTCGCCCTGGATAGGGGGCGTTTCCGCTGTCGTATCCAAGCGCAGTGCCACGCCCCGCTCCTCCGCCACTGGCCCAAAGAAATCGACTGCTTCCTGGGCCAGTCTCTCCAGATCCAACTCCTGTTTATGCAAGAGAAGCTGGTGGGCTTCGGCCTGGGCCAGCTCGTGCAGGTCGTTGACCAGCCGGTGCAGATGGCGAGTCTGGTCGTGCAGGCGAGCCACCTCGCTCTTGTCCAGAGGGTATACGTCGTCCAGAATGGCCTGAAGATTGCCCTGCAAAACGGTGAGGGGTGTGCGCAGTTCGTGGGCCACGTCGGCCAGAAGATTGCGGCGCAGACTCTCCGCGCTCTGCAGAGCCGCAGCCATCTCATTGAAGGACTCGGCCACTTCGCGTATTTCGGTGCTGCCCTGCACAGGAACCCGGTAGTCCAGGTTGCGCGCGCCGATGGCCCGGGCCGCCACAGCCAGCCGGTTGAGGGGAGCGGCCAGATTGCGGCTGGCAAGCACACCAAAGATCAACCCAAGCACGCCGACAGCGAGTGCGATCTGGAGCAGGAAGAGGGAGACCTCTTGAATGAAGTCGGAGGGTGACGTGCGGCTCCAGGCCGAGTAGAAATTGTGGTCGTCATCGAGCGAGGCGATGAAGTCGATATGGCCGACTACGCCGCCGTCGATCACAATCGGCCGTCCCAGCCGGGACGGAATCGGGGGCATCCTCTCCGGCGGGACCGACGAGTAGACGACGCTACCACTTGCATCCAATAGAAGTAGTGCCCCCCGTCCACCACTGCCGGGAAAGAGTGTGGAGCGGGCACCGTCCATCAACGTCTCTACCCCGTCCCAACTGCCCTGTTCTTTGTAGTAGCGTGCGGCAGAATCGACCAGCCCGTGCGGTCGCTCGAATTGGTTGAGCAGGAGGGATTGCATGCGCTGGTCACTGGTCAGGCTGAGAGTGCCAAAGACCACCGCACCAAAGCCCAGCAGCACTACTGCGGTGAAAGCCAGACTCAAGCGCACCCAGAGCCGGTTCATACATCTTCCTCCGACAGCCGGTAGCCTACGCCGTAGACTGTCTGGATGTAGCGGGGGGTGCGGGGATCGTCCTCGATTTTGCGGCGCAGGTTTTTGACGTGGCTGTCCAGTGTCCTGTCCATCCCGTCATAGCTATAGCCCAGGGCGCGCTCCATCAGTTCGCCTCGGCTAAAGACGTAGCCGGGGCTGTCCATCAGCGTTTGCAGCAGGCTGAATTCGGTGGGGGTCAACTCCACGGGCACGTTTTGGATTGTCACCAGGCGGCGGTCCGCGTCCAGACGCAGATCGCCCACGCTGAGGGAGCGGGCCGGAGCTGCGCTCTTGCGGGTACGGCGCAACAGCGCGCGCACCCGGGCAATCACTTCTCTGGGGTTGAAGGGTTTGGTGATGTAATCGTCCGCGCCCAGTTCCAGCCCCAGGATTTTGTCCGTGTCTTCGATGCGGGCAGTAATCATTATAATGAGGGTGTCGGCCAGTTGCTGGTCCGAGCGGATGGTGCGGGTGACTGTCCAGCCGTCTTTGTCGGGGAGCATCAGATCGAGCAGGAGCAGATCGGGCCGCTCCCGGCGCAGGGCGTGGAGCGCCGTGCCGCCGTCGTTGGCTACCAGCACAGAATAGCCGGCCTGCTCCAAATAGCTGCGCAGCAGTCGGGCAATTTCTCTGTCGTCGTCTACCACCAGAATGCGTTCGTTCATCGCATAGAAATTATCGTCATCTTCCGGCGGATCGACAAACGGGGAGGTGCTGTTGGAATGGGATTTCATACCGCCTGCCTTGCTTCCTTCTACTGTCGTACCAGCCGTCAATGGATTGAAATACCGTAGGGGCGCTGCTTGCTGCGCCCGGCGCACAGCGGGCGCAGCAAGCAGCGCCCCTACGAAATCTCTGGCTGGTACGACAGTAGAAGGAAGCAAGGCAGGCGGAATGAAAT
>JACQGT010000116.1 GCA_016199425.1 Chloroflexota bacterium | reverse complement strand
GGTCATCGCTCCCCAACCACTGGTCATCGCTCCCCAACCACTGGTCATCACCTCCCAACTACTACCTCTTCCACCCCGAAAGGTGGATGAAGTTCATCCCTGCGCCGTCGTTCTCGAGGCATGAAGCTGTGTGATCTGCGCTATTGCGCGCCGGCCTCGTCTCTGTCAGACTATCCCCAGCGTGCCTTCCCTTCCCCTTTCCGTCTGAGGCGGAAACCCAACCTATGCCAATCAAATACCTGCTTTCGCTTCTGCTGTTTGTCCTGCTTTCGGTTGCCTGCGCCCGCGCCTCCTATGACGCGCCGGCTTCCCCCGGCGCGACGATCCCCCGGGCGTCGGTCGCCCCCTACGATATCGGCAACCCGACCCTCAGCGACATTTGGGTGGACCCGGTACACGGCGACGACAGCCGCAGCGGGGAAAACCGCGCCCAGGCCCTGCGCACCATCGCCGCGGCCTGGCAGCGCATCCCCAGCGGGACACTCAGCGGCGCGGGCTATCGGATGCAACTGGCAGCGGGCGTCTATTCATCGGGCCTGCCCAACTACTGGGAAAACCGCCAGGGGACGCGAGACTTCCCGGTGATTCTCAACGCGGCGGACGGCGCGGGCACAGCCGAGATTCAGGGCAACCTGAATCTATACAACCTGGCCTACTTCTACCTGCTCGGCGTGACTGTGCGCAACAGCGGGGATGTTCTCCACTGCGAATTGTGCGCTCACATTTTGCTGCGCGGCGTGACGCTGGACGGCAGCCCACGCCAGGCCCACGAGACCGTTAAAATCAATCAGAGCCAAAACGTCTACATTGAAAACAGCGACATCTTCGGCGCCTACGAAAACGCCATCGACTTTGTGGCGGTGCAGTACGGCCACATCCTGAACAACCGCATCCACGCCGGAGACGACTGGTGCATCTATCTGAAAGGCGGATCGGCTTACTTTGTGGTGGAGGGCAACGAAATCTACGACTGCGGCACCGGGGGTTTCACTGCTGGGCAGGGTACTGGCTTTGAGTTTATGACCTCGCCCTGGCTGCACTACGAAGCCTACGATATCAAATTCGTCAACAATCTGGTACACGACACCGAAGGCGCAGGCTTTGGCGTCAACGGCGGCTACAATATCCTTTTTGCCTACAACACCCTCTACCGGGTGGGCAGCCGCAGCCACGGGCTGGAGTTTGTCTTTGGTGGGCGTAGCTGCGATGGCGACGGGCCAGCCTGCGCCGCGCGCCAGGCCGCGGGCGGCTGGGGTCCCGCTTCTGTGGGCGGCGAGGAGTCAATCCCCAACCGCAACATTTACGTCTACAACAATCTGCTCTACAACCCGCCCGGTTTTCGCAGCCAGTGGCAGCACTTCGCCGTCCACAGCCCGCGCACACCGAACAGCGGATCGAATATCCCCTCCCCTGCGGTCGCGGATGACAATCTGCACATCCGGGGCAATCTGATTTGGAATGGCCCGGCGGATCTGCCCCTGGGCGTCGATGACGGGGGGGGCTGTGCGTCCACCAATCCCACCTGCAACCCAACGCAGATTCTGGCCGACAACGCCATCAATACCGTACAGCCCCAACTGATCGACCCGGCCGGCGGCAACTTTCGCCCTGTGGCCGGCGGGAATGTCTACACCACAGCCACCTTCCCGATTCCCGCTTTCCCGGCCTGGGCAAGCCTGACGCCAGCCATACCCGCCGGAGAATTGGCGAATGGCGTGCCGGTGGACCGGGAGGACGCTGCGCGCACCCTCTCCGGTCCGCCAGGAGCCTACGTGGGCGGCGGGCAGCCTGCGTCAACAGCGACATCCACTGCCACGTCCACTGCCACGTCCACTGCCACGTCCACTGTGACCCCCACTACCAGCGGCGGCGCAAACCGCATCCACCTGCCCCAGATCGCCAGGGGCGCTGTTTCAACGCCTTCCCCAACGCCCACAGCCACACCGACAGCCACCCGCACCCCCACGCCGACGGTCACGCCGACGGTCACACCGACGGATGGGGGCAACGGCGTTCTGCCGCCCGGCCCGGTGACGCTTGTGATGCTGGGCGACAGCTTGACCGCGGGCGACGGCGACGATTCTGCCCAGAGCGGAGGCTATCCCCGGCGGCTGCTGGAATTCGTGCAAGCCCGGCGTTCTGGCTCCATCGCCACAAATTTGGGGCAATCCGGCTGGACGTCGGGGGATCTGATCAACGGCGTCAACGGCGCGCCGGGGCAGTTGGGCCAGGCGCTGGCGCTGCTCAACGGCGCGGGCCAAAGCGCGGCCAAAGTCGCTTTTGTCTGGATCGGCAGCAACGATCTCTGGTATCTCTACGAATACGGCCCGCAGCCGATGACGTCCGCCGCGGAGAATGAGGACCTGCAGAACTTCAGCGCCAATCTGGGCCGGCTGCTGGATGATCTGCGCGCCGCGGGGGCAACAGTCTTCATCGGCCTGTTGGACGACCAATCCCTGCGCCCGGTGGTGGCAAATCCGCCCAATCCCGGCGAGCCGGCCTTCCCCGGCATCAGCGCCGATGACCGGACGCGCATGTCTGCCCAGGTGAGCCGCTACAACGAAGCGGTACAGAGTCGGGCGACCCAGCACGGCGCGCTCGTCGTGGACTTCTTCGCTACGACAATTTTTACCAGCCCAGCCACCCTGGCCGACGACGGCAATCATCCCAACGGGGCGGGATATGACCTCATCACCGGTCTGTGGTGGGCCGCGCTCGATCCCCGCCTGCCGTAGGGTCCGGGCCGGACGTGATTTGATGAAAATATCGGCTTTGGTCAGCGTTTCGGCCACTTGCCAGTCTCCGATGCCAAGACCTGTCAGGTGCGCACCTGACAGGTCTTGGCATCGGAGACTG
>JACQGT010000109.1 GCA_016199425.1 Chloroflexota bacterium | reverse complement strand
GTGCGCTATCACATCGTGCGCGGCGCGCTGGACAGCACCGGCGTCAACAACCGCAAGCGGGGCCGCAGCAAATATGGAACCAAACGCCCTAAGGCGAAGAACTAAATAGATAGTAGATATTGGATATGGCGTCCTGAAAATACCCAATACCTAATATCTTTGGACTATTCTGGGCGCAGTTTGCCAGTTTATCTTACGGAGAAAGCACGAGATGTCCCGAAGAAATCGGCCCGTACGACGTGTTGTCTTGCCGGACCCGCGTTTCAACAGCAAAGTGGTCACCAAATTTGTCAACAACCTGATGGAGCGGGGCAAGAAGAGTCTGGCTACCGGGATTGTTTACGATGCGATGGATCTGATCGCAGAGCGCACCAAGCGGCCTCCGCTGGAAGTCTTTGAAGAGGCGCTGAAGAATGCTACGCCGATGGTCGAGGTAAAGCCGCGCCGGGTGGGCGGCGCAACCTATCAGGTGCCTATGGAGATTCGTTCGGATCGGCGGATGGCCCTGGCCATGCGTTGGTTGATTACCCATTCCCGCAATCGCAGCGGTCGCACAATGGCGATCCGGCTGGCGAATGAATTGATGGACACATCCCGCGGTGAGGGCACGACTGTCCGCCGTCGTGAGGAAGTGCATCGCATGGCAGAAGCCAACCAGGCCTTTGCCCACTTCCGCTAAGTCGGGACTGTCGGTCATCCAACAGTGGGCCAAATACGGGAACAAATGTTTGTACGTTCCCGTCCAAACCGAATTGTATTTGCGGCGCATTCTAGCTACAGAAAGATGTCGCTCTGCACTCGTGATTTTTCGAGTCGCATTCGACACCGCCAGGGACATCAAATTCTCCCCGGCGTCTGTGGGGCGGTTGTGCCGCCTGTTTGTGTCTGGCGCAGTCGTTAGCCTGTGCCAGACACACGGTTTTCTGGACGAACGTGATAATAGAACTTGACAGTAGAATGTTGCGGTTGGGCGTTTGTTGCCCACCCAGAACAGGAATAGGGTGTTTCTGATGGTTATGCCTTTGGAACAAATTCGCAATATCGGCATCATCGCCCATATTGATGCAGGCAAGACAACGACGACCGAGCGCATCCTCTTTTACTCAGGTCGTATCCATCGCATGGGCGAGGTGCATGACGGCACAGCCGTGACCGACTGGATGGTTCAGGAGCGGGAGCGGGGTATCACCATTACTGCTGCGGCTATCACCACCGGTTGGAAAGACAGTGTCACTGGTGAAGAAGTGCAGATCAACATTATCGACACGCCAGGGCATATCGACTTCACCGCCGAGGTGCAGCGCAGCCTGCGGGTGTTGGATGGTGGTGTGGTAGTCTTTGATGCCGTGGCTGGTGTGGAACCCCAATCCGAAACTGTGTGGCGGCAGGCCGACGAGTATCAGGTTCCCCGCATCTGCTTTGTCAATAAGATGGACCGGCTTGGAGCCAATTTTCAGCGCACGATTGATATGATTGTCGAGCGGCTGCGGGCGACACCTGTACCCATCCAATTGCCCTGGGGAGCAGAAGACAATTTTCAGGGGATCCTCGATCTCTTTGAGATGCGCGCTCTGCGCTATTCCGACGAGTTGGGGGCCAAGCCCGAAATTGTCGAAATTCCCGCGGAACTGCTGGAAACCGCCAGGGAAGCTCGCCATACAATGATCGAGCGCATCGCCGAGACGGACGATGATCTCACTTCTCTGTATCTGGAGGGCGAGGAGATTTCTAATGCGCAGTTGAGCGTGGCCCTGCGCAGGGCGACCATCGCCAACAAGCTGGTGCCCGTCCTGTGTGGCACGGCCTTGCGCAACAAAGGCGTGCAATCCCTCTTGGATGCCACCATCCGCTATCTCCCCAGCCCACTGGACGTGCCACCGGTCGTCGGGATTGATCCCATTAGCGGCGAGGAAGTTGTGCGTCATGCGGATCCTAACGAACCCTTCAGCGCGCTGGTCTTTAAGATTGTAACCGATCCCTTCGTGGGGCGTCTGGCCTACGTGCGGGTCTACTCGGGTACGCTGGATGCGGGTACGCATGTCTACAACGCCAACCGCAACAGCAAAGAGCGTATCGGGCGTCTGCTCCAGATGCACGCTGACAAGCGGGAAGAGATCAAGCAGTGCCGGGCTGGTGACATCGCTGCTGTGGTTGGTTTGAAGCAGACCTTCACTGGCGAGACCCTCTGCGATCCCAACGACGATATCCTGTTGGAGACCATCAACTTCCCGGAGCCGGTTATCAAAGTGGCTGTGGAGCCGAAATCCAAGGCTGATCAGGACAAAATGACCGACGGCCTGCTCAAATTGGCCGAAGAAGACCCGACTTTCCGGGTGCAGTACGACGACCAGACTGGTCAGACTGTCATCAGTGGGATGGGCGAGCTGCATCTGGACATTATTGTGGACCGGTTGAAACGGGAATTCCGTGTGCAGTGCAATGTGGGCCGACCCCAGGTTGCCTACCGGGAGACTATCACCAAGAGCGTGAAGGTCGAAGGTCGCTTCGTGCGCCAATCCGGCGGTCGCGGTCAATTCGGCCATGTCTGGCTGGAGCTAGAACCCAACGCTCCGGGCGCTGGCTTTCTTTACGAAGACAAGATCGTCGGTGGTGTCGTGCCGAAAGAATATATCCCTGCGGTTGGCAAAGGTATTGCCGAAGCGCTGGACAGCGGTGTTTTGGCCGGTTACCCGGTGGTGGACATCAAAGCCGCGCTGGTGGATGGCAGCTATCACGATGTGGACTCCAGCGAAATGGCCTTCAAGATTGCCGGTAGTATGGCCTTCAAGGAGGGTATGGCGAAGGCTGGCCCTGTTTTGCTGGAGCCGATGATGGCGGTGGAGTCTGTCGCCCCGGATGAGTATGTGGGTGATGTGGTGGGCAACTTCTCCAGCCGGCGCGGTCAGATCGAGGGCATGGATTCCCGCTCGAATGGCGTCACGGCCGTCAAGGCGATGGTGCCTCTGTCCGAGATGTTTGGCTATGCCACCGAACTGCGCTCGATGACCAGTGGTCGCGGCACTTTTACTATGCAGTTCCACAGTTACCAGCAGGTGAGCCAATCTGTGGCGGAGAAAGTGCTCAAACGCGGCGAGCACGCGTAAGGTTTTTGGACGAGGCTTCCGAAAGTAAATGTGTTTGAGTCAATCGAAAACTTGTCAAAGTAGACGTTCTGACATATACTTCTAAGGTTTGTAGAACGACCTGCGAATGTGTCGGAAAAGTATTTACAATTCATACCGCCAGGTTGAATGAAATTTGCAAATTGGCGATATGGTTATTGAACCGCAGATAAAGCCGGGGGTGCAACCGATTATCAGGTTGTTCTCCCGGTTCGTGTGAGATGAAACAGGATCAATTTGCCAAGTGGCATCTGGTTTCCACCAATCGGCAGATGGCCGTCTCGTTGATTAAGGGAGAAAACTTCAATGGCAAAGGCAGTATTTCAGCGGACAAAGCCACATATCAATGTGGGGACAATCGGACACGTAGACCACGGGAAGACGACGTTGACCGCGGCGATCACGAAGGTGTTGAGCC
>JACQGT010000108.1 GCA_016199425.1 Chloroflexota bacterium | reverse complement strand
GTATGGGAGCAACAGACTACGCTGGTGCAAGTAATTCCCTAAACCACGCCCCCTTTTCTTGCCGCGTCCTTCCAATTCCGGTAGAATAGACAGGTGGGGAGGTATGTGCCCCGGTGGGTGCCCTGGTCTTCAAAATCAGTGGCAGGTGGCGCAGAGCCGGCTGCGGTGGGTTCGACTCCCACGCCCTCCCGCTTTGAAGATGACAAGATGAAGGGATGATGCAATGGTTCTCTCGTTCCCATCGCTCCTGGGTGGGAACGCCCCGGTGACGCTCTGCGTCGGGAAGTGTCGGTTGGGCAGATGCTGTTGTGGACGCGGAGCGTAGGTGCGAGGGAAAACTACAGCCGTTCCAGCAAGAGCAGCAGTTCGGCGGAAGTGGCGTAGTTCAGTTCCGTATCCTCCGCTATAGACCGATCACGGACGCCCCCGGCTATCGCTTCCAACGCAGCCACAAACGTCTCCGACCAGTTCGCCTGCTGCAACGCCTGCAGGAAACGATCGCACACCTGTCCGGTTGAACTCTGCGCATACTCCCCCTCCCGGCGATAGGCCAGATAGGCATCCCGCGCCTGCTGCCTGGCCGCCACTGGAACCTGCGTTTCTTTGCGTCTTTGCGTTGAAAAGGTAGCCCAATGCTACGCGAGATTCCTGTCACCCGCATCCAAGAAGCCGTCGAGACGCTCCTGAGCGAAGCGGCCTACCGCTTGCCCGCCGACTACCTGGCCGCGCTGGAAGCGGCCGCGCCTGTGGAACCGTCGCCGCTTGGCCGCCAGGTCATCGAACTCCTGCTGGAAAACTCGGCCTACGCCCAGGCCGAGCAGATCCCCACCTGCCAGGATACGGGGATGGCGATCCTCTTTCTGGAAGTGGGCCAGGACGTGCATTTCACGGGGGGCGACCTGGACGCAGCGATCCAAAATGGGGTGCGAGCAGCCTATGGGGGTCTGCGCAAGTCGGTGGTGGGCGATCCCATCTGCCGCGCCAACACCGGCGACAACACACCCGGACTGATCCACTTCGAGATTGTCCCCGGCGACCGGGTGACGGTCACTGCCCTGCAAAAGGGCTTCGGTGCGGAGTTGATGAGCCGCTTGCAGATGTTTCCGCCGTCGGTGGGGGTGGAAGGGGTGAACCGCTTCGTCGTGGAGACGGTCGAACTGGCCGGCCCCAACGCCTGCCCGCCGCTGATTGTGGGGGTAGGGCTGGGCGGCGCTTTCGACACAGTGGCCCATCTGGCCAAGAAGGCGCTCCTGCGTCCCATCGGCAGCACCCATCCCGCGCCCCACCTGGCCGCGCTGGAAGCCGAGCTTCTCGACGCTATCAACCGCACGGGCATCGGTCCCCAGGGGCTGGGCGGACGGGTCACCGCCCTGGCCGTACACATCGAGTCCGCCGCCACCCACATCGGCGCGCTGCCCGTGGCCGTCAACCTCAACTGCTCCGCGCCGCGCAGAGCGCGGGTGGAGATTTGAGATTAGCGACTGGAGATTAGCGACTGGCGACTGGGGATCGGCGCTACGAATCATTCTCAATCCACTATTCACCATTCACAATTTTTTCTCCTCGCTTATGCTAACTCCTCCCTTCACGGAAACCGATCTCCTCCCCCTGCGCGCGGGCGACAGCATCCGCATCAGCGGGGTGATCTACACGGCCCGGGACGCGGCCCACAAGCGGCTGGCGGAACTGATCGAGAGGGGCGATCCCCTGCCAGTGGCACTGGCGGGGCAGGCCATCTACTACGTGGGGCCGGCCCCGGCCAAAGAGGGCCACGTCATCGGCCCGGCGGGACCGACGACCAGCGGGCGCATGGACGCGTATACTGTCCCGCTCCTGCGCCTGGGCGTGAAATTACTTATCGGCAAGGGCTACCGTTCGCCGGAAGTGAAGGCAGCGCTGGTCGAACAGCGGGCTATTTACGCCGCGGCGGTGGGGGGCGCGGCCGCGCTCCTGGCCCGCCACATCCACAGCAGCCGGGTGGTGGTCTGGCCGGAGCTGGGCACAGAGGCGATTCACGAGTTGACGGTCGAGGGATTTCCGGCTATTGTCATCAACGACTGTCACGGCGGGGATGCGTATGCGGTGGGGCGGGCGGCGTGGGAGAAACGGGAAGAAATAGTGAATGGTGAATAGCGAATTGTGAATTGTGAATGATCGGCGCTGCCCCCTGCCCCCTGCAACAGATAGGAGTATCCTATGCAATTCGGTATTTCGATTCCCCAGTGCGACGCCTTTGGGGATGTGCGCAAACTGATGGAGTTGGCCCAGGCCGCCGAGGCTGTGGACTGGGACGGTTTTTTCGTCTGGGATTCGGTGCTCTTCGACGATTTCTGGCGGCCTGTGGTGGACCCGTGGGTGGCGCTGGCCGCTATCGCCGCCGCCACCGAACGCATCCGCATTGGCCCGCTCGTCACACCCGTGGCCCGGCGACGGCCCTGGAAGCTGGCCCGGGAGACCGTCTCGCTGGACCGGCTCTCCGGCGGACGGCTGATTGTGGGCGTGGGGCTGGGGTCGCCGGAACAGTGGGAGTACGCGGCCTTTGGCGAGGAGACCGACAACCGCATCCGCGCCGAAAAATTGGACGAGGGGTTGGAGATTCTGCTCGGCCTGTGGAGCGGCGAACTGTTCAGCTACCAGGGCAAGCACTACCGGCTGGAGGAGATGCGCTTTTTGCCGACGCCCGCGCAACAGCCGCGCATCCCCATTTGGGTGGCTGGCGCCTGGCCCAACCGGGCACCCTTGCGCCGGGCCGCCCGCTTCGATGGGGTTGTGCCCATCAAAACGACGGGGCATCTGACACCGGACGAGTGGCGGGAACTCCTGGCCTACGTCGGCCAACACCGGGAGGGTAGCGCGCCCATCACCGGCGTGGCGATGGGCGTGACGCCGGGTGACGATCCCCAGCGGGCCGGTGAAATCGTCACTGCCTACGCCGACGCCGGCTGCGCGTGGTGGGTGGAGGACATCAGCCCCTACGGCTACGGCCTGCCCTGGCACACGTCGGAATGGCCCGCGGAGATGCCCGCCCGCCTGGAAGAGCGTATCCGCCAGGGGCCACCGCGGCTGGAATAGACGGCGGACGACGGACGGCGGACGGCGGACAGCGGACAGCGGACGGCGGACGACCATCAGGCCCGCTGGCTTCGTCTGCGGTCTGCGGTCTGCGGTCTGTCGTCCAAAAAAACGATCGTTTTCATCACACAAGCACCACCCACTGGGAGTCTCAATGTACACACTCTTCAACAACCAACTGACCGTTTCCATTCTCGACCCGCGGGCTGACCAGGCCCGCTTTGGCGTGCGCTAT
>JACQGT010000121.1 GCA_016199425.1 Chloroflexota bacterium | reverse complement strand
GATCCGAATCCTAAACCGCTAAACTAAACCGTTACAGTAGCCAGTTGTTGCTTAGTATATCACAGAAAAGTGACGATACGAAATTGACTTTGAATCGATCAGCTTCTTCTGTGGTTCAATGTGTTAACCTGTAAGACTTTCCACCTGCAACTTGCCACCCACCCCCCTTCCGGCGATAATTCCCCCTACAGACCCAACCACCCATCTGCAAAGGAGACCCCCCAATGACCACCGCCACCACCGCCAACGGCCACATTCCCGTGGACACCGGCGATCCCGCACTCTACGACGTGCAGACCCACGCGGCCGGCCCCGAAGGCAGCCTGCCCCTGGACGACGACTTCCTGCGCCACGCGCCCAGCGGCGACATCTTCGGCCTCTCCCAGGCCGCGGGCATGGGCTGGGACCCCCGCTGGCTGCGCCGCCCGGAATTCCTCATCCTCAGCACCCAGGGCGGCATCCGCGCCGAGGACGGCTCCCCCATCGCCCTGGGCTACCACAGCGGCCACTGGGAAGTCGGGCTGCTCATGCAGGCCGCGGCGCAAACGATAAAAGAAATGGAAATGGTGCCCTACGCCGCCTTTGTCACCGACCCCTGCGACGGGCGCAGCCAGGGCACAACGGGAATGATGGATTCTCTGCCCTACCGCAACGACGCGGCGATTGTCCTGCGCCGCCTCATCCGCTCGTTGCCTACACGAAAAGGGGTGATGGGCGTCGCCACCTGCGACAAGGGGCTGCCCGCTATGCTGCTGGCTCTGGCCGCCCAGCGGGAGCTGCCGGTGATTCTCGTCCCCGGCGGCGTGATGCTGCCCCCTACCGACGGCGAAGATTCGGGCAAGGCCCAGACGATTGGCGTGCGCTACGCCCACGGCGAAATTACGATGGAAGAGGCCGCCGAGATCGGCTGCAAGACCTGCGCCTCTCCCGGCGGCGGCTGCCAGTTCCTGGGCACAGCCGCTACCAGCCAGGTGGTGGCGGAGGGTCTGGGCTTGACGCTGATGCACGCGGCCCTGGCCCCCTCCGGCCAGCCCATCTGGCAGGAGATGGCTTCCCGCTCCGCCCGCGCCCTGGTTTCGCTATACGAAAAGAAGATCACCGCAGCCGACGTGCTGACCGCGAATGCCCTGCACAACGCGATGGTCGTGCATGCCGCTTTTGGGGGCAGCACAAATCTGCTCATCCACATCCCCGCCATCGCCCACGCCGCGGGTCTGCCCCGCCCGACTGTGGCCGACTGGCGGCGCATCAACGCCCTCGTCCCCCGCCTGGTGGACGTGCTGCCCAACGGCCCCATCGGCCACCCGACGGTGCAGGGCTGGCTGGCCGGCGGCGTGCCGGAGGTGATGCTCCATCTGCGGGAGTTGAATCTGCTGAAGCTGGACGCGCTGACCGTCCACGGCGCACGCCTGGGCGATCTGCTGGACGAGTGGCAGGCGAGCGAGCGGCGCAAACGGCTGCGCGAGCGGCTCTTCCAGGCCGATGGCGTAGACCCGGACAATGTAATTATGAACCCGGCCAAAGCCAAGGAGCGGGGGCTGACCAGCACCGTCACCTTCCCCGTGGGCAACCTGGCCCCGGAAGGTTCGGTGATCAAAAGCACGGCCATCCACCCGTCGGTGGTGGACGCCGACGGCGTCTACCGCAAAATTGGCCCGGCCCGGGTCTTCACCAGCGAGCGGGAGGCCATCGGGGCCATCAAAGGCGAAGGCGGGCGCAGCCTGCAAGCCGGGGATGTGCTGGTGCTGATGGGGCGCGGTCCGATGGGCAGCGGGATGGAGGAGACCTACCAGCTTACCGCCGCGCTGCGCTATTTGGACTTTGGCAAGCAGGTGGCGCTGATCACCGACGCCCGCTTCTCCGGCGTCAGCACCGGCGCCTGCATCGGCCACATCGGCCCGGAAGCCCTGGCCGGCGGACCCATCGGCAAAGTGCGGGAGGGGGACACTATCCGCATCGAAGTGGATACAGTCAATCTGCACGGCAGTCTGGACCTGATCGGTCACGACGGGCGCATCTACAGCCCGGAAGAGGGCGCGGCTGTGCTGGCGGGCCGGGCCTCCCATCCCGATATCGCCGGGGACCCCCGCCTGCCCGACGATACCCGGCTGTGGGCCGCGCTGCAAGCGGTCAGCGGCGGCACGTGGGGCGGCTGCGTCTACGATGTGGAGCGCATTCTGGAAGTGCTGGAGGCGGGGCAGAAGGCGCTGGCGGGGAAGTATGCCTGACAAGGCGACAAGGTGAGCGGGTGACAAGGTGAAAAGATGTCATCCTATGGCCGCGCAAAGGGGCTGAAATGTTCAAACGGCTGTGGCGGGAACGGCAGCGCAGACGCAAACGGAAAGCGGCGATGCTGGCCTGGGCCGTTTTTAGACGTTTGACATTGCCCGCCAACCTCCTCTATAATACGCGCTGCACGTCAATACGCGCTGTAAGTCCACAGTCGATGCAACAAATCCAATGCTTTTGTTGTCGTCCCGTCTTATCCAACTGGAGGAAAAAATGAATGAGAGTCTCAAACAGTCTATGCGCATGAGTCGCCGCGACTTTCTGCGCGTGACCGGTCTAACCGTAGCTGGTGGTGTTCTCGTCGCGTGTGCGCCGGCAGCCCCGCCGCCGGCAGCCGTCCCCGCCGCCGACACCAGCGCTGCTCAAAGTACGCCAGGTACAAGCGCTCCCGCCGCCGACAAAATCGAAGTGCAGATGATGATGAACGGCCCAGAATTCACCGACGCCGAAATCGATATCTTCCAAGAAAAGAATCCGGGCATCATCGCCAATCGGCTCGATCCCGACACAACCCGCTATTTTGCTATGCTGGCCGCTGGCAATCCCCCCGACATTTTGCGGCTGCAGGCGCCGCAATTCCCGCAGCTTCTGGCTCGCAAAATTCCCCTGAACCTGCAACCGTTTATCGACGTGAGCGAGCTTGTGCATGTTGAGGATCTGGCCCCGGCCAACAACTATTACCGCTCTGGCAGCGACGCCCTGGAGATCGGCGACGGCGACGTCTACGGTATGGTCAAAGACTGGTCACCGGACATGACCCTGTGGGCCAATCTGGATCTGATCGAAGAGGCCGGTCTGCCCGCGCCTAGCTTCGATGAAGCGATGACCTACCAGGACGTTCGTCTCTACGCCGAAAAGCTGGTGAAATTTGAGGGCGATCGCACAGTGAACCGGGGCTTTGACACCAATCAGCCCTGGATCGAACGCTTCTGGATGGTCTGGCTAGAGGGTATGGGCAATTCGCTCTTCTCGGATGACTTCAAAGAGATGCAACTGGTAAAGAACGATGAAGCACGCGAGGCCGTTGCCTGGCATTTCGATCTGTCCACGGACAAGTTGAGCATCAGCCCCTCGAATCCCAGCCCCTCCTGGTTTGGTCAAGACTTTGCCACAGGCACTCTGGGCTTGCTGCAGTTCGGATTCTGGTATAGCGGCGGTATCGAAGTGTGGAGCGACGACGCCATGAAGGAAAAGACTGCGGCAGGCCGCATCGTCATGTTGCCATCCCCCACATGGAAAGGTGTGAAGCGCGGCCCCACGATCACTGCCACGGGAACCATTGTCACCGCAGCGACCAAACACCCCGAAGAGGCCTATCGGCTCTTCGAATGGTACAACGCCGAAGAAGCGGCGGACAACCGGGCCAAGAGCGGCTGGGGTGTTCCCGCGCTCAAATCCAAGTACGCTATGATCCCGAAAGAGGGAGCCTATCGCTCACAGGTCTGGGGTGTGCTCGAAAAAGAGCTTAAGGATGCGGAAACGATTGTGAAGTTCAACCCGTTCCTGGCTGGCGGCGAGCCTGGCGAGGTCGCCAGCCTCTACGCCCAGTTTATGGAACAGACGCTCAACGGCGACATCACTTTTGACGAGATGTTGGAGAAGATCGAGACGCAGACCAACACGGCCATTCAGGACGGTATCGATCGTATCCTGTAGAGTCTGTTGATGGGGTGCGGGTGGGTGACTGTCATTGCGAATGATGCCATTGGGATTTCTTTGCCATCGGCAATGGCAGTTGCCCACCAGACAAAATCGAACTGTCGACGGACCTGATCCAACAACACGGAAGCACCAGCCCAATTGTCAACAAACCGACGGATTCATGCGCAGGCTGATCGCTGATATGCGGCGAACAATCCCTGCGTGATCCTGAAAGTCGCCACGATAGCAGAGACATGGCAACAACTTATTCCAAGACAACACTATCCGCCAACAAACCGCGGCGCTGGTTCTGGCAGCGGACACACACCCGACGTATAACCCGCTCTATTGCATTCTATGCCTTCATCAGTCCCTGGTTGATCGGTTTTGTTCTGCTCGGCATCATCCCGTTGGCTGTGGGCATCCTGGCTTCATTCACCAACTACGACGGAATCAACGTCGAAACGGTCAAATGGCTGGGTTCGCGCAACTACAGCCGGGTCTTCAACGACAGCGAAGCCATATACGCCTTCCAACGTACCCTCCTGTGGAGTGCGCTGAATGTGCCGATCTGGCTGGTGGTTTCCTTCACGCTGGCGCTGATCCTGAACCAGGGCATCAAAGCACGTGGCTTCTTTCGCACGCTCTTTTACCTGCCGAGTATCATTCCTGTGGTGGCTGTGGTGTGGGCCTGGCGTCTGTTGCTGGACCCCAACAACGGCGTGCTCAATGCCATCATCAGCATTTTTCGCCCCGGCACGGCCATCCTGTGGACAACAGAATATGCGCTGCCGTCCCTGACAGCTATTTCCGTGTGGAAGGGTGCAGGCGTAGGAATGGTGATCTTTCTGGCCGGTCTGCAAGGGATTCCCAGGGAACTGGAAGAAGCAGCGGTGATCGACGGCGCCACCAGGCTGCGCGTCTTCCTGCATGTCACCATTCCACTGATGACGCCAGTTATCTTCTTCCAGTTGATTCTTGGCATCATCGGCTCTTTGCAGCAGTTCGACCTGCCCGTGCTTCTGGCTGGCGGGCGCATCGGCTCTGTGCCGCCCCGGGCCACATATTTCTATGTAGTGCATACGATGCAGCAGATATTCACCTTTTCGCGCTTCGGCTACGGTCTGGCGCTGATGTGGCTGCTCTTTGTTGTGATCGTGATCTTTACAGTCATCGTTTTCCGCACAAGCCGTTACTGGGTCTACTACGAAGTGGAAGCCAAAGGAGAGGGGAAATGAGCGCACTGAGCCCAGTACAGCGCAGGGATAGCAGGCGCAAGCGGATACGGCAGGGTTTCGCGTATGTGATCCTTTACGTGACGGCCTTTCTGCTTGCCGTGCCGATTATTTGGGTTATTCTGTCGTCATTCAAGGCCGAATCGGAATACGTCAAGTATCCACCCCAGGTGCTGCCCAACCCATTTGTATGGGACAATTACGTCCACGCGCTTACCTGGATTCCTTTCTTCCAGTTTGCCTGGAACTCGACATTTCTGGCAACGGTCTTTTCCACGTTGACGGTTGTCACCAGTGCGATGGTCGGCTTTGCTTTCGCACGCCTGGAAGCGCCAGGCAAGGGCAGACTCTTTGGTATCGTCGTCTCCCTGCTGATGGTACCGGCCATTGTGACGATTATCCCCCAGTTCGTCCTCTTTGCCCGTTTACATCTGACCAATACGTATTGGCCGTGGGTTCTCTGGGGTGTGTCGGCCTCGCCCTTCCACATTTTCCTTTTCCGTCAGTTCTTCACCGGTGTTCCCAAGGAATTGGAGGATGCCGCCGAGGTGGACGGCGCCGGGCCGTTTCGTATCTTCTGGCAGATATTCCTGCCCAACGCCCAGCCGGCTTTGGCTACGTCCTTTATTCTCAATTTTGTAGGCGTTTGGGGTGACTGGCTCGCGCCGATCATCTATCTGGACGTCAAAAAGACGACGCTGGCTGTCAAGCTCGCCACGGCCACTTACTCAAATCCGGGCGATCCCACTAGTCAGATTCTGGTGACTATTACGCTGGCGGCTGCCGTAATCTACACGATCCCGCCCGTGGTGATGTTCTTCCTGGCCCAAAGGAACATTATGGAGGGCGTCGTCACCACAGGGCTGAAATAATCCGCCAACTCGGCGGCTTCGATGGTTCCATCCTCCGCCCGCGCCGCCACCTTCTCACACCCCCACATAGACCGTCCCCTCCTCCACCCGCACGGGATAGGTGACCAGCCGATACGCCTCGTTGCCGCCCAGACTCTCCCCCGTGCGCAGGGAGAAGGCGCTCTTGTGCAGGGGACAAGCCACCTTTGGCTCGCAGCCCGCGTCACCGATCAGCCCCCGGGAGAGGACCATCCGCTGCTGGTGGGGGCACTGGTTCTGCACAGCGTACCACTCGTTCTGGTTGAAGTTGAAGATGGCGATCTGCGCGTCACCCACCAGCACACAGCCGCCGCCGTTGGGTACAAAATCGTCGGTCTGGCCGACGGGAAGCCATTGGCAAGACATAGGAAAATCTCCTGTGAATTATCGAGAGTTGTTGGACATTGCGTATTGCGTAT
>JACQGT010000110.1 GCA_016199425.1 Chloroflexota bacterium | reverse complement strand
GCTTCGCCACCCACCTCCTGGAAGCCGGCTACGACATCCGCACAGTCCAGGAACTCCTGGGCCACAAAGATGTGAAAACCACCCAAATCTACACCCACGTCCTCAACCGGGGACCCAGCGCCGTGCGCAGTCCCCTGGATGTGTGAAACGAGCGCCAACGTATCCCGAATTCAGGAGAACTTTCCCATGCCCACCACCGACTGGTCACCTCCCGCCCACTGGACCCGCATCACCGCCATCGACGCCCACACGGCCGGCGAACCCCTGCGCATCTTCACCGGCGGCCTGCCCCCCTTCCCCGGCGACACAATCCTCGCCAAACGCCGCTATGCGAAGGAAAAGTGGGATCACATCCGCACGGCCACGCTGTGGGAGCCCCGGGGTCACGCGGATATGTACGGGGCCGTCCTCACCGAACCGGTGACGCCCGACGGCCACGCGGGGGTGCTTTTCGTCCACAACGAGGGCTTCAGCACAATGTGCGGCCACGGCATCATCGGGCTGGCCCAGGTGGGCGTGGAAATCGGACTGGTGGACGGCGATCCCACGCCCGCTGACCCGGCTGTGCTGGAGATCCGCCTGGACACCCCGGCGGGCCGGGTGACAGCCTATGCCCGGCGGCAGGGCGAACGGGTGGCCGAAGTCTGGTTTCGCAATGTGCCTTCCTTTGTCTACGCCCTGGACCAGACGGTGACGGTGGAGGGGATCGGCCCGCTGCGCTACGACGTGGCCTACGGCGGCGCATTCTATGCCTTCTGCCGGGCGGAGGAGGCGGGCGTCGGGCTGGGGCCGGAGAACTTCCGGGAGCTGATCGACGCGGGGATGCGCATCAAACGGGCGGTGATGGCGAGTCTGCCCATCCGCCACCCGCTGGAAGCGGACCTGGGCTTTCTCTACGGCACAATTTTTGTCGGCCCGCCCCACAACCCGGCCCATCACAGCCGCAACGTCTGCATCTTTGCCGACGGCGAAGTGGACCGCTCGCCCACGGGCACGGGGGTCAGCGCCCGGGCCGCGCTCCACTTCGCCCGGGGCGAAATCGGCCTAGGCCAGCCCTTCACAGTCGAAAGCATTCTGGGCACAACTTTCACCGGGACGGCGGTGGAAACGACGACCTTCGGCGGCTACGCAGCCGTCATCCCCCGGGTCAGCGGCAGCGCGCATATTTGCGGGCGCAATGAGCTGCTCATCGACCCGGACGATCCCCTGGCCTATGGCTTTCTGCTGCGTTAGCTGGAAAAAACAGAAGTTCGACTTTTGGCAAAAGTCGAACTTCTGACAAGCAACCACTTATGGCAAAATAGGAACAACAACCCGATGACAGTTGAGTTTTGGGACGGCGAAGAGTGCGAATACTGCGATGGACCTATCGTCGAAAAGACAGTCACAGTATACCGGCACGTCGCGGGGAACTACTATCTATTTGAAAACGTGCCCGCTGGCGTCTGCAAGGAATGTGGCACGCGCTACTTTGCCGCCAACGTTCTGAAGCGGATAGAGGAAAGTATCCGAGGCGAGCAAAAGGCAAGCCGGGAAGTTTTGGTGCCGGTCTTTGCCCTTTGAGGAAAAAAGGGAGAGCAGAGCGATATGAACCAAGACCGGGCCCGCTATGTGTGGGAATACGACATTTCACAGGAAGAGTTTGACGCAATCCTGGCTGGTCGCCTGACCCGGGGTCATCTGGACCGAGACTGGGCCGCGCTGCGGGTCATCGAGTGGGCATCCTACAAGGAGATGGTGCGTCTGCTTGGCTTTCCTGCGCTGATTGCCAACTGGTCTCACTGGCGACCGCGCCTTCGCTCTGAACAGCAGCGACGCTCGCTTGACTTTCTGGTGGAGTGGCTGCCCAAGCATCATCCCGAACTGGCCTACGACACGCAGCCTATCGAATAGAGTGAAGCAGTGACAGCATCCCGAATTAGGCACTATCGACAGCCCAGAAAATATCCTTGCCAACAAACTCTCTGCCCTGATAGGACGGGATGAACCCCGGGATATCGCTGATGTCTGGGGATTGTGTACTCACCTGGGGCTATCGCTAGAGAATGCAATCGAGGGGGCCAGCAGCAAGGCCGCTGGCATCTACCCGCTCGACCTGGCAAGAAAGCTCTGTACTGTCACCCGCGAACAGTGGGCAGCCATGCGTTGGATCCAACCACCCGACCCGGAGCAGTATATTGCTGAGTTGAATGCGCTAGGGGAACAGTTGATTCTGGCGAAGTAAGGACAAAAAAAAGATGGCGCGGAAGGTAGGATTTGCGGTTGGCGCGGCGGTGATGGCACTGATGCTGGTCTTCCTGCTCATCAGTGCCGAGCGAACTGCGGCGCAGGCGCAGTCACCCGATACAGAGGATGTGCCGGCAGGCTATCTGCCCGTCACCGTTGACCCGGCAATCGCCCGGGATAATCTGATTCTCTTTTGGGACAACGTAGCCCTGGACGCCATCCGCGCCGAGCCGCCAGGCCCGCCAATGGTGGCCCGTATCCTGGCGATGGTGCATACGGCCCAGTACGAGGCGTGGAGCCAATACAATGACCCGGCCGTCGGTACGCTGTTGGGCGACCGTTTCCGCCGCCCCATTGACGAACACACCCTGGAAAATAAGAACATCGCGGTCAGCTACGCGGCCTACCGGGTGCTGGTGGACCTCTTCCCCCGGCGCACCCGCACCTTCGACTCCAAAATGGTGGATGTGCTGAACTACGACCCGGCTGTGGTGACGACGGATCCGTCCACACCCGAAGGGATCGGCAATCTGGCCGGGGCCGCGGTGCTCTTCCACCGGCGCTACGACGGGGCCAACCAGTTGGGCGGCTATGCGGACACCACCGGCTACCGGCCGGTCAACACACCGGATCAGGTGGTGGACCTGAACCGCTGGCAGCCCCTACGCACGGCCAACGGCAACCAGCAGGGCGTCTGTCTCAGCGGCGGCGAACTGATCACCCAGACGTACATCGGCCCCCACTGGGGCGGCGTTCTCCCCTTTGCCCTGGACGACGGCTCGCAGATCACAACGACCGCCGGCCCCATCCGCCACCCGTCGCCGGAGTTTATCGCCCAGGCCCAGGACGTCATCAGCTACAGCGCCCACCTGACCGACTACGGGGTTGCCATCTCCCAGTATTGGGCGGACGGCCCCTTTTCCGAGTTTCCACCGGGCCACTGGGCGCTCTTCAGCCAGTTCGTCTCCTTCCGGGACGGGCACGGGATCGACGAGGACGCCCGCCTCTTTTTGGCTGTGAACAATGCCACCTTCGATGCCGGGATTGTGGCGTGGAAGCTTAAACGCATTTTCGATTCGGTGCGCCCCATCACGGCCATCCGGGAGCTTTTCCAGGGGCAGGAGATTGTGGCCTGGGGCGGCCCCTATTCGGGCACCCAGACCATCCGCGGCGAGGAGTGGCAGCCCTATCAGGAGGATTGCTTTGTCACGCCCGCCTTTGCCGAGTTTGTCTCCGGCCACAGCGCGTTCAGCGCGGCCGCCGCGGCCGTGCTGCGCTCTTTCACCGGCAGCGATGAATTCGGCGCGTACCATCTCTACCGGGTGGGCGAATCGCCGGTGGAGCCAAACTTTGCGCCCAGCCGCTCGGTGCTGCTCCTCTGGAAGACTTTTACCGACGCCGCGGACGAGGCCGGTCTCTCCCGGCGCTACGGGGGGATTCACTTTGTGGAAGGGGATTTGCAGGGGCGGGATGTAGGCCGGCGCGCTGGAGAACGGGTCTGGCAGAAGGCGCTGGGCTTTTTCGATGGCAGCGCGCCGCCGGTGGCCGATATGACAGCCGTCCTCAATGACTTACTTCTGCGGGATAACGTCTACCACAGCCTCTACCCCCAGCGGGTGGTCTACATTCCGCTGGTTGGAGGTGAGTAGTCTGAATGCAAAGCTGATGCCCTATTCCCGCAAAAGCACACGATACCCTGCCTGCTGAAAATGCATATCCGTCGTCAATGCCCCACTGAGTCGACGCTCACGTATGACGACAAAGGAAAGACAATCCACCAAGCCCCATTCTTTATCTGGTCGTGTTCGGTACAGTGTCAATGCCTGCGCATACAGCCCGTCAGTAATGGGCACAATTCCAACTGTCGGATCAGCTTCGAGTGCATCAAGCAGTTGCGCAGCAGCGACGCGAAAGCGCTGACCCGACAATGCATTGCCGATTTCCAGTAACACAGCACGCGTAGTCACCAACTTCGTCTTTTCAACGCGTAGCTGTTTCGCTAGCTAGATCGCCTTTGTATGAAAGTCGTCCTTCGCATTTGCCAGGGCAATAGCATAGGCGGTATCCAAGAAGACTTCAGTGTCCATTGAGTCGCCTGGCCCCGTAGAGATACTCGTCCAGATGCACCGACCAATCCGGCGGACCCTCTAGCTTGAGTGATTCCGCCACATCAAGAAATGACAACACTGGCGTTTCTTCGGCGGTTACGGCGATCTGTACCCGCAGGTTCGTCGGCAGGGTAATCGGCTGAATCGGTCGAAAGACTTGACCATCAAAGACAGCATCGATTGTGAGAACCATAGCACACCCCTCCTCTGAATGATCAAGGCATCTTTTAATACAGCGCCACGCTGCGCCCTTCGGCCAGGCTGATACTCACCGCTTCGGTAAACTCCATATACTTCACGCCGGTCAAAAAGTCCGTGTGGGTGATGGGTTCCAGCCCGCGGATGGCGTTGACAAACTCCTGCTCCACCCGCCAGCCGCCGGCCTCGGACGCGGGAATGTCAATTTCAGTCAATCCCTTATCACTCCCCCTGCCGCCGAAGAGTTTGTTCTCCACAAAGCGCAATGTCCCCTGGCTGCCGTAGAGGGTGGCAGAGGGCGGCCCGGCCAGACCGGTGACGCTGCTGACCTGAATGTGGGCCGACGCGCCGCAAGCCAGGTCGGCCAGAATGTCGATGTGGTCCGGGATGCGGATTTCGCGCAGCCGGCCCGCGCTGTCCTTGCGGGTGGGCACAAATGTCTTGCCCGTGGCCGTGACCCGGTTCGCCGCCCCCACCCAGCGCAGCATCGCCTCGTACCAGATGCCCATACTCATAACATTCAGACCGCTCAGGTCTCTGTCGTGCCGCCAGTGGAGCGGGCCGTTGCGGTCGATGAAGTCGTTGCCCGCCCGAATCTCCACGGCCAGCACTTCGCCCAGCCAGCCCTCAGCCAGCAGCCGCTGGATGGTCTTGTCCACGCGCAGGCTGAAGGGGGAGGGGACAATCTGCGCGGTCAGGTGGGGTCGCTGGCGGGATGCTTTGTGCATCTCCCGGGCCTCGGCCGCGTTCATCGCCATACGCGCCTCGCACATCACGTGCTTGGCCGCCTCCAACGCGGCAATCGTGAGCATCTTGTGCATATAAGGCCACGTCCCGATGACCACCGCGTCGATGGCCAGGTCGTTGATGACAGCCCGCCAGTCGGTCTCCACCTGGGGGATGCCCAGTTCGTCGGCCACCCGCTGGCCCGATTCCAGGCTGCGGTTGCAGACAGCGACGACCTCCACACCGTCGATGGCCTGCAAACCGGGGATGTGCTTTGTGCGTGTGTTGGCGCCCGCGCCGATGACGCCGACGCGGAGGGGAGATGTGGTCATACGAACCTCCAGGGGAAAAAGATAGGAGACATAACTGATTTTGAATACACCCAATTCAAATCTACCGCTCGAAATCGTAAGAATAGTAAAGGGCTATCTCCTGCTCCTTTGCATATTCTTCGACGTCAGGTTCACTGATCATATACGTAACGAGTACTGGGAGGACAGCAGCAAACCCTTCACGCAAAGGAAGAAGACGGCGTCGAACAAACCTGTCGACATCGTTTTTGGAAAGTTGCGCCTTGCCTTCGCCCAGAATTGTCACCTGCTCGCCATTCCTCTGGGCTGTCCCGACGATATTGACCTCAATTGCTTTACCCGTAGCGTCCTTCATATATCCGCGCGTGAGCCTGCCCTGTATATGCGCTCCGAAGTCTCGCTCCAAAAGGGCAGGCAAGCCCCGATAGGCCAAATCATCGAGCTGATATCCAACCGTCATCGACAAGCCTCCCAACTGCTTACGGGTCTCTTGTCCGTCTTCAGCGATCTTCTCAACAGTCGCGACAAGAGACTGTAGTTCATATTCGGTGCGCTTCTGTGCCTCGGCCAATTCTTCCAGCCGCCGCTCTGTGCGCTCCTGAGCCGCAGCCAGAGCATCCATTCTTTGTTCGGTGCGCTTCTGTGCCTCGGCCAATTCTTCCAGCCGCCGCTCTGTGCGCTCCTGGGCCGCGGCCAGGGCGTCCACCCGCTGCTCGGTACGGATCTGAGCGGCGGCGAGTTCGACCAGCGCATTTTCCAGACGGTCTACTCGCACTTCCAGGCGCTTCTGTCCACTCACAACCTCCTGAACATCGGAGCGGAGAAGATTGAAATCCTCGCGGCGAACACCGAACTGGGCGCGCAAATCCTGCTCGACGGCCTCGGCGAAGCGCAGCATAGGCATTTGCAATTCTGTCGGAAATTCTTGAATGGCTGGGGCAAGACTCATAGCTGTTATCCTCCTTGCCACAATTCTACACGACAATAGCTATTGCTTTCAACTCCCCGCAAAGCCCTCAAAGCCAGCCGTATTCGTACCCCGCCGCGTACATCGCCACCACATTTTCGGCCGGGCTGACGGCCTGGATGTTGTGGCAGGGGGCCAGGATGTAGCCGCCCCCCGCGCCCAGCACCGCCAGATTTTCCTCCACCTCGGCGCGCACATCCTCGACACTGCCAAAGGGCAGGGTCTGCTGGTTGTCCATCCCGCCGTGAAAGACCACCTGGCCGCCGAAGTCCCGTTTCAGCCCTCCCCGCTCCATCCCTGGCGAGCGCCACTGGATGGGGTTGAGAATGTCGATGCCCGCGGCAATCATCTCCGGGATGATGGCGCGGATGGCCCCGTCGCTGTGAAAGAAGACCTTTGCGCCGTTCTGGTGGGCCAGATCGATCATCCGCTGCATACCGGGGATGAAGAAGGTGCGGATGGTGTCGGGCGAAAAGAGCAGAGAACTCTGCCCGCCGAAATCCTCAGCCACGTAGGAAAGATCGACCCGGCCCGGTATCTGCGCGTAGATGCGGCAGGTATTTTCATAGGCCAGAGCGAAGAGCTTGTCCAGACAGTAGTGGACGACCTCCGGGTTGAGTATCAGGTCCATATAGGCCTGCTCCCGCCCGCGCAGATTGGCGTAGATCAGAAATGGCTCCGAGCCGCCGCCCCGCACGGGGTAAGCATCTTTGCCCTGCACCTGTTCAGCGATTCCCGAATAATCGAACCAGTCCGGGCTGGGCCAGGTGTATTTTTCGTCGATCTCCTCGACGCTTGCGTACTGGGCCAATGGCGCGGAAACCACTTCCCGATAGGCGCCTGTGCCGTAATCCACCATCTGCACCCGGCAGCCGTACATATCGTAGCCGGGACGGCGTGGGCCAACGTATTTGGGCACAACACCGACTACTTTGTCGATATGCAGCTTGCGGAACATCTGCCAGTTGGTATGGCAGCCCAGATGCTTGCGTACTTTGGCGTTGGCCTCGGCAGTGCCCCAATAATCCATCGGCACCCGGTCCGGTTTCTTCCCGGCTAGAACTGCCCGCCAACGTTCGCGGGGGGTCATTGTTTCTGTGGGCATAAAATTGACTCCTGTGAAAATATGGGATGGTGGGATGATGGGGGACGAACGGCCATCATCGCATCATCCCACTATCCCATCAATTTAGCCGGGAAAGTTCTTCCTCACTCAACACAATTTCCGCCGCGGCCAGGTTGTCGGCCTGGTGTTTGGGGTTGCCAGACATGGGAATGGTAATCACCCGCGGTTGTTGGACAAGCCAGGCCAGGGCGATCTGCTGTGGCGTTGCGTCGTGCGTGTCGGCTACGGCCTGCAGCGCTGGATTGCTCTTCATCTGCCCCTGCTCCACAGGCGAATAGGCAGTGAGAAGAATGTCATTCTCCTGGCAGTAGGCGAGGACACCGTTCTTCACATAGGAGCGATCCCCAAGACTGTAGGGGACCTGATTGGTCACCAGCGGCGTGGCGCAGAGGGCCTGGGAGCGGCGCAACTGGGGCACGTCGAAGTTGCTCACCCCCACGTGGCGCACCTTTCCCTCCTCCACCAGACGGTTGAGGGCGCGGAAGGTATCTTCCAGGGGCATATTGGGCGCGGGCCAGTGGATCAGATAGATGTCCAGATAGTCCATCCCCAACCGGCGCAGACTGCCCGCGCAGGCATCGAGAACGCTACGGTAGCCCAGATTGGCCGGTGTCACTTTGGAGGTGATCAGCAAAGATTCCCGGTCGATGCCCGCTTCGCGCACAGCCTGGCCGGTCAGTTCTTCTGAATGGCCTTTGGCGTAGGTCTCGGCGGTGTCGAAATGGGTGTAGCCCAACTCCAGGGCCGAGCGCAGGGCAGCCAGGGACCAGCCGTCCTGGGAGGGGTCCGCGCTGTGCCCGCCGCCGATCTTCCACGTGCCAAAGCCGATTTGGGGGACGCGCAGTCCGGTGGGGAGAGTTTCGTAGCTTTGCATTTTAACGTCGTCCTTCCTCTATCAATTCCTGAATCCTTAGCCCATGCAGCGAATGTTGAAGTCGAAACGCTTTAATCTCCCCAATCGCTTGCTCGAATCTTTCTGCTGTAGAATCGGTCTTCGGTTCCCTTCCAACCCGGAATAATTCACGATCGATGTTGACTCCGTGTTCGTCCTGAACCGTCGCCACGCTTCGTTCGCCAACTTCGGTCTCGATTTTATTAGCTTCGTCAGATGCCATCTTCACTCTTTCCTTCCGGCAATCAATTGCCGTCTGAAAGCGGAAGTCCACTGAAGTGGACTGGAAATGCAGTCGTCTTCAGACGACTTGAGCTATCAGCCTGAAATTGATTTCAGGGCTGATTCATCCATTCGCCGTGCCCGCCCCCGTCACTTCGTACTTCTCCAGCGTCTCCCGGTTCAACTCAATCCCCAGACCGGGCCGGTCGGTCAGATGTAGACAGCCGTCACGCACATCCAGGGGCTGGTCGACCAGAATGTTGTAGCCGGAGAAATCGTAGCGATGGCATTCCAGTTTGTAAAAGTTGGGTACGGTCATCATCACCTGCGCGCCGGCCATCACATTGACCGGACCGCTGGCGTCGTGGGGCGAGATGGGGATGTAATAGGCCTCGGCCATTGTGGCGATCTTCTTCAGTTCGGAAATGCCGCCGGTCCAGGTCACGTCCGGCATAATAAAATCGGCCAGTCCCCCTTCAAAAATGGGCACAAACTCCCAGCGGGTATGCAGCCGCTCACCGGTGCAGATGGCGGTAGCGACCTGCTCTTTCACCTGCTTGAGCGCCTTCCAACTCTCCGGCGGCACCGGCTCCTCGAACCAGTGGATGTTGTATTCGGCCATTTTGTTGGCCAGACGCACGGCGGTGGGCACGTTATACAGCCCGTGGGCGTCGATGAGAATCTCGAAGTGCGGGCCGACCGCTTCCCGGGCCGCGGCCAGTGTTTCCAGCGCCTTCGCCTCCACCTCGGCGTCCAGTTCGCCGTCCAGAAAGCTGGCATTGCCCACGTGCAGATGGGGCAGCATCGGATCCATTTTGAAGGCTTTGAAACCCGACGCCTTAATTTCTTTGGCTGCGGGGACAATCGTCTCCGGGGATTGGTTTCCGTAGGGATGGCAGTAGAGCGCGATGCGATCCCGCACGGGGCCGCCCAGCAGATTGTAGATGGGCTGTCCCAGCACTTTGCCCCGGATGTCCCAGAGCGCGATGTCCACCGCGCTGATGGCCGCGGTCGTCGCCCCACGCGTCCCCACATACGTCATCGCGCGGAAGGTCTTCTGCCAGATGGCCTCGATCTGGGAAGGGTCTTCACCCCGCAACCACTCGCCGATTTCGTTGATATAGGCCGCCACGGCCCGGTTCGCCACAGGGCCGGGATAGGTGGTTACTTCGCCCCAGCCGGTGATGCCCGCGTCTGTGTCCACCTGGACAAAGATGAAGGCCCTACTGCCAGGGTCGCGCAGCATACCCGCGCCGGGGTTGTGGTCCCAAGGAATTTTGACAATCCACGAACGCACATTTGTGATTTTCATCGGGGGTCTCCTGTAGTAACGCAAGCTATTAGCTTGCGCCAAAAATTCGCAAACTAACAGCTTGCGTTACGGGCGGATATCCAATTTCTGACGGGTAAACCAGGCGGGCTTCTCCGTCGTTTCCGAGCCGCCGGGGTGGGGAGAGTCCGGGTGATCGGCGAAGCCGCCCGCGGGCACAGGTACAGGCCCGGCCAGCAGTGGATCGTCCGTGCGCTGCATCCAATCGTCCAGTCGCGCCCGCATCTCCTCCAGCACATCCCCATAGGCCGGGTCGTGGACCAGATTCCCCGCTTCGTTGGGGTCGTAGACCAGATCGTAGAGCGCTTCCGGGTGGACCGGGTGTTGGGAGAGGCCGTGGCCCATCAGAAACTGCTTGCTGGCCCCGTTGTCGATGTTGGGCATAGTGACAACAGGTCGGTCGTCGTAGCGGCGGATGTACTTCCAGCGCTGGGTGCGCACGGCCCGCTTGGGTTCGTAGGCCGCGTGGTAGGTCACCTCGCCAAAAATCTCCTCGTTGACTTCGGATGCCTCGCCGCTGACCAGAGGCAGGAACGAACGCCCTTCCAACCACGCGGGTTTGGCCGCGCCGATAAGTTCGCAGAGGGTGGGGTAGAGATCAATTTGGGAAATCATCCCGTCCACCACTTTGCCGCCGGAGAAGCCCTGAGGCCCCCGCATCATCAGCGCCACGCCCATGCCGTGATCGGTCAGGGTACACTTCATGCCCGGAAAGGCCAGGCCGTGATCCGTCGTGTAGATGAAGATCGTCTCGTCGGCCAGCCCCGCTTCGTCCAGCGCGGCCAGCACCCGTCCCACGTGATCGTCCAGCATCTTCGCCATCCGTTTGAAGGAGGCCATATCGTAGCGGGTCTCCGGCGTGTCGGGCAGGGGCGCGGGAGGCAGGGTGTAGCGGGGGTCTTCGTCCGGCCCCGGCGCGGGGAAGACCCGGTGGGTCTCGAAGTAGCCGATGTCCAGGAAGAAGGGGCGGTCGTGGGGCTGGTGAATGAACTCGACCGCGGCGTCGGTGATACCCGCGCCGTCTTTGGCCGCCGGGCTGCCCGCTTCCACAACCCAATGGTAGCCCAGCTCACGCGCGTCCAAAGCGAGATGCTGGACGCCGCAGAGCGCGGTCTCATAGCCCTGGCCGGCCAGAAAGTTCGCCAGGTGATGCTCCGGGTGGACGAGATAGAAACCCCGGTTGGCTAGACCCAACTGGCCGCAGGAATGGGCGCTCTCTCCCGTCAACAGACAGGCCCGGCTGGGGGAGCAGGTGGGTGCGGCGTTGAAAACTTTGCGGAAGAGGACGCCCTCCTGGGCCAGTTTCTGCAAGTTGGGCGCGGGCACCGCATGGCCGTAGGGTTGCAGGTAGCGTCCGCTGTCGTGGGAGTGGAGATAGATGATGTTCATAGCATTCCAATGAGGTGATGGGATTGTGAGATGATGAGATGCTGGGGTTATGCGTGGCAACGGCATCCTGTGTATTATAGCCGCAGATGAAAATCGGGGCAACGGTGCCACCGGCGGTGTTGGCATCTATGCAGCACAAGCTGATAGCTTGCGTTACAATAGGGGCACAGCAGATACAAATCCGTGTCTATCCGTCCCATCCGTGCAAATCCGTGTTCCTTCTTTTGGAGGCGAGCCATGCAAAAAATCCAAACCCAGGGCGTGCATCACATCACATTCATCGGCGCAGACAGGCAAACGTCCATCGACTTTTGGGAGGGGGTGCTGGGCATGCCCTTCATCTTCGAGCAGCCCAATCTGGACGTGCCCAGCGAGAACCATCTCTACTTTGACCCCGGCGACGGGCGGCTGATTACCGTCTTTACCAACGAAAAGCGGCGGCCTGACCCCACCCACAACCCGGAGGGGATCGGTCACCTGCAACACATCGCCTTCACCGTCTCGAGGGCCACCTTCACCCAGGCCCAGAAGCGGCTGGACGAACGGGGCATCGCAAACACCGGCGAGGTGGACCGGGGTTTTATGTACTCTATCTACTTCCGCGACCCGCTGGGGTTGCTGGTGGAGCTGGCCTGCTACAAATTCGAGCCGCCGGTGGGCGTTACCCACGCGGAAGTGCTGCTGGAAGCTCACCTGATCCGCACGGAGCGGGGCGACTACGCCATCAGCGACGAGCACCTGGCCGACGCCATCGAACGGCTGACCCAACGCACCACCCGTAGCCTCTCCCCGGAGCGGGGCGTGGCTGACCCCTACGGTGGCAAGACGGAGAGCGTCCCGGATCGTCACATGGCCGAGCGCCCCCAATAAAACAGTAGGGCGGACTGGCAGTCCGCCCTACGTTTTCAGTCATCTGTGGGGGCGGACTGACAGTCCGCCCTACATCAATCAGCGGGGCGGACTGGCAGTCCGCCCTACATCAACTTTAGAGCGGGTCCTTGTCCAACACTTCCTGGCAGAGCTCGTAGGTGGTCTGCACGCCCTCGTCGAAGCCGACGGCGCCGGTCCAGATGGCCGCCAGGTTATTGTTCATGGTGTTGATAAACTCTCCCACCCGGCCGTTGGCCGCCCGGTACCAGGGCTTGGGGCCCTCAGGGTAGGCTGCGATGGTGGTCTTGTAGATGGAACTGATCTCGCCGAGCCGATCGCTCTCCCACACGTCCCAGCGGCCGCCCGGGCTGCCGGCACCGCCGAAGACATGTTCGATGCCGTCTTCCTTGGTGGAGTAGAAATCCAACACCTGGAAGGCTTCGTTGGGGTGCTGGGAGTTCTTGGTGATGCAGAAGGCCGCACCCGAGACCTGGGAGCCGCGCAGGCCGGTGGGGCCGAGAGGTGCGACGGTGACATCCCACTCGAAGGTCCAGTCGTCCTTGGGCATGGCGTAGAAGTTGGCTGCGAAGCCCGGGGTCCAGTTGTAGGCACCCACCTTGCCGGCAATGAAGTTATTGGGGATGTCGGTGCCGCAGACACAGGGGTCCACTTCGTCAGTGAACTTGAGGTCGTAGAGCCACTTGAGGCCGGCCACCGAGTTCTCCTCCGCCAGCAGACACTTGGTGCCATCCGGGCTGTAGACGTCGCCGCCGAACGTGCGCAGGTAGGAAGCCATGTGCTCGATGCCCCCACCGTTAGTCCTGAAGCCCCAGATCTCCGGCGCCTGGGTCAGCTGCTTGCCGGCGTTCACCCAGTCATCAGTGGTCCAATCGGCGTTTGGGATATCCAGACCGGCGTCCTCGAACATGGTCTTGTTGAAGTAATAGGCAACTGTGCCGAAGTGAGCGTGGTTCGGGATCGCCATCAGCTGGCCGTTCAGGGTCAGGGCCTGCAGCAGGTTCGGCCAGAAGACGGAGGTGTCATAGCCCTTGGCGGCGATGATGTCGTCCAGCGGGGTCATGACGCCCTTGGCATTGTGTTCCGGCGGGTTGTCCAGGTAGGTCCAGACCACATCGCCCACGGTGGCGGAGGCGGCCATGGCGTAGATCTTGGTGTACATCTCGCCACCGTCGAGCTCGTCGATCTCCAACTTGATGCCGGGATTCTGCTCTTCGAAGAGAGGGATACGGG
>JACQGT010000103.1 GCA_016199425.1 Chloroflexota bacterium | reverse complement strand
CTGGGTGACACGACCGGAGGGGGTATTGCTCATCGATGCGCCGGCCCACGAGGAGAATCCTGGCGGCGCAACGCCCATCCCCAACTACTCCCCGCCGCCCCCCATTGAAGCACAGTTGCAAGCGGCGGGCGTCCCCCCGGAAGCCGTTACCCATCTGGTCATCACCCACGCCCATTGGGATCACTTCAACGGGTTGACCCGGCAGGTGGAAGGAGAGGATCGACCCATCTATCCCAACGCGATCCACTATTTGGGCCGGGGCGATTGGGAACGCATCCAGCCCGAACTGGCCGACGCGCAGAGCAGGCAGAACCGCACACTGGGCGCGGTGGATCGGGTGGGTCTGCTGCGGCTGGTGGATGGGGAGATGGAGATTCTGCCCGGCGTGCGCATTATCCCCGCGCCCGGCGAGTCCCCCGGCCATCAGATTGTGCGCATCGAAGAGGCCGACGGCATTCTTTACCACGTGGGCGATCTCTACCATCACGTACTGGAGGTCGCCCGTCCCGAATGGGCCTGCCACTGGGCCGAGGCAGAAGCCCATAAGGCCAGCCGGGCTACCTTCCTTGCCGCAGCCCTGGCCGAAGACGCGCGAGTGTTGGCTTCCCACATAGCAAACTTTGGGCGCATCCGCGTCACGGAAAGTGGGATGGCGTGGGAGAGAGTGTAAAGCGCAATTCTTGCGCTCTCGCCCGCTTTGGGGTTCAATTAGGCGCAAACAAATCCCATTCGTTGTGGAGAATACGCCATGAACACTTCTGATTTTCTCGTCGTCGGCGCGGGCATCTACGGCGCAACCGCCGCGCTGGAACTGCGCCGGAGGGAACATTCCGTCACCCTCATCGATCCTGGCCCACTGCCCCATCCCCTGGCTGCCTCCACAGACATCAGCAAAGTGGTGCGGATGGAGTACGGCCAGGACCGCCAATATATGCAGATGGTGGACGCAGCCATCGACGGTTTCGTGGTCTGGAACGCAGAACTGGGCGAGACGCTCTATCACAATACGGGCGTGCTGATGCTGACCCAGCAGCCGATGGAGCAGGTTGCCTACAATTGGGAGAGCTACAAGTTGCTCCTGGCGGAGGGCCACAGACCGGAGCGGTTGGACAGTGCGGCCATTGCCCAGCGTTACCCCGCCTGGAACGCGGCCCGCTATGTGGACGGCTTCTACAGTCCTCGCGGCGGCTACGCGGAAAGCGGGCGGGTGGTCTCGGCCCTGCAAGCGCTGGCCCAGCGGGAAGGTGTTTCGCTACACGAAGGGCAGACCGCGGACGCATTGCTGGGAACAGCGGGAAGGGTGACGGGTGTGCGCACACGGGAAGGTGCAACTTTCCACGCGGGTCAGGTGCTGCTGGCCGCCGGCGCGTGGACGCAACTCCTGCTCCCCGAACTCCAACCGGTGATGAAGGCGACCGGCCATCCGGTCTTTCACCTGAAGCCCAAGAACTCGGCACTCTTTACCCCTCCTCACTTCGCCGTCTCCACCGCTGACGTTTCGCGCACGGGTTGGTACGGTTTCCCCTTTCACCCGCGGGAAGGGGTGGTGAAGGTGGCAAATCACGGAGTGGGCGTGCGTCTACACCCGGAACAGGACGAGCGGGTGGTTTACGCCAGCGACATCGCCCATCTGCGCCGCTTCCTGGCCGACACCTTCCCGGCGCTGGCCGACGGGGAGCTGGTCTACACCCGGCGCTGTCTCTATTGCGACACTCTGGACGAGCATTTCTGGATCGACCGCCACCCGGAGCGGGAGGGGTTGAGCGTCAGCACCGGCGGCAGCGGCCACGGCTTCAAATTTGCGCCGGTGCTCGGTCCCCTGGCCGCGGATGTGGTGGAGGGCAAGGCCAACCCCTGGGCGGCCAAATTCCGCTGGCGCGCCCTGGCCGCGGGTACCCACGGGGAAGAGGCGTCGCGGTTTCATGGGAAGGGGTAGGGAAATCAGGTGGGCGCACACATTTTTATGGTTGGAGCGGATAACTTCAAAGTCTGTGTAGAACGAGGCGTTTATGGGTGTGTTCAGCCCAAACGGGAATGGAACCAGGCCGAAATTGTCGCCGGTATCAAAACCATTCAGGCTGGCGATCTCGTCTTTTTCTATGTAAAGAATCGAGGAGTTCACGGGGTATGGCGAGTCGTCGAAACGCCATTCTACGACGATATACCCATTTGGTTTGACGGCGAGCAGATGTATCCCTTTCGGTTTCTCTTTGAAGCGACGGTTGGCGACTTTCCCATACCGGTGGATTTGAATGACATTCTTGACCTGCGCGACCGGGGCAGGATGTGGACTTTTGATCTGAACCCAGTGCAACAGAAAAACCAGTACAAGATCACAATGAGCGAAGCACGCGAATTGATGCGCTTGCTACTGCGCAACAACCCGATTCGGAAGCCATCAAAACCAATCTCCGATCCATACATCCGACCTGCATCGGCTCCCTCCGTTGAGGTTAATTTCTCGTCTAACAACCAGCCGGGAAGGATTCGCTACGAAGGTTGGCTGAATGCCTGGCTAATGGAAGCCCTATCGCAAGGTAAGTTTCAAGAGATATTTGGTGAATATCGAGAATTCTTGAATCTCGTTCCAACGACTTACAACAAAGTAATGGATGCCTTTCTGACGCATAGTACCCAGATTGACGGGATGGAAGTGTTGTACAAGTATACGTGCATCGAGCTCAAAACAGACCGCGCAACGCTGGACGACTTAACGCAAATCCTCAAATACGAGGAGTGGGTTCGACGTCGACTCGCATCAGGTGATACCCATATGGTCCAGAGCGTTCTCCTGGCGTATAGTTTCGGGGATGATGTGGTCGAGTATGTAAAGAAGCGTCAAGAGATTGAAGAACGTACCGTCCAACTAATCGCTTATCGCTTTGATGAAATTAGTCGAACGGTTGAACTCTCCTCAGCGAGTCAATAATTTGCAGATGGAGCGCCCGCTTGGGCTGCTCCTCTTCACCGGGCTTTTCTCCACCTACATCGACCGCCTGGGACCGGTGGTGCTGTCAATGTGGGCTCAACAGGATCTCAGGGGGTTGACAAGAAAAAGCGTCGTCGTCCGTGCAAGTCAAGCCAAATACGCCGAAAGAGAGTGGAGACTTTTTTGATACCATAACAGCGTCGCTTGATGGTCTTGAG
>JACQGT010000104.1 GCA_016199425.1 Chloroflexota bacterium | reverse complement strand
GTATTGATCACCGGCGGCGGCGGCTTCATCGGCTCTAATCTGGCCAATCGCCTATTGAGCGAGGGGCATGCAGTTACGATCTTCGACAATCTGTCCCGCTCCGGCGGGGAATCCAACGTGCAATGGCTGACGGCTCGTTATGAAGCGGATGCCTTCCGGCTTGTGCGGGCCGATCTCAGCGATTTCGATGCCCTGCGGCGGGCAGCCGAGGGCGCGCAACGCATTTACCACCTGGCCGGGCAGGTGGCTGTGACCACATCCGTGCGCGACCCGCGCACGGACTTTCAGGACAACGCACTCGGCACATTCAACGCGCTAGAAGCGGCCCGGCTAGCCGGAGACGACCCGATTTTCCTCTATGCCAGCACGAACAAAGTCTACGGTGGGATGGAAGACGTTGTCGTAAAGGAGGATACGACCCGCTACTACTACCGGGATCTGCCAATGGGTGTGCCCGAAACCCAGCCCCTCGATTTCCATTCGCCCTACGGCTGCTCCAAAGGCGCAGGCGATCAGTACACCCGAGATTACGCCCGCATCTACGGTCTGCGTACAGTCGTGATGCGCCAATCCTGCATCTACGGCTATCGCCAGTTCGGCATTGAAGATCAGGGCTGGGTGGCCTGGTTTATCATCGCCGCCTTGAAGAAGCGCCCGATTTCGATCTTCGGCGATGGCAAGCAGGTGCGTGATGTGCTCTTTGTGGACGATCTGTTGGACGCCTACGACGCTGCCGTGCGTAATATCGACACGGCCGCGGGCCAGGTCTACAATGTGGGCGGTGGGCCGGACAATACGATGAGCGTCTGGGTCGAGTTCGGTGAGCTTCTGGAAGAATTACTCGGTAGACCTGTTCCCATCACCCATGGGGACTGGCGGCCCGGCGATCAGCACATTTACGTCAGCGACATCCGCAAGATCGCGCGCGAGTTGGGCTGGCGACCCCAAGTGTCCGTAGCCGACGGCGTCTCCCGCCTGTTCGAGTGGATTCGAGACAATCAGGAGCTTTTCGCACATCTGTAGTTCTACGAGAGGGTGCTGGACAGCCGCGCAAAACGGTCTTGAGGGTTCGAGTCTCAAATTGATCCACGGCTTCTACCAGATTGTAAATCCGCAAGACTGTGATACAGTCACAAGCCGCCGGTGACGAAAGTTGAAGGCGAAGGGGTCGAGAGCGAAGAATTTGAAATGCTGCAAAGAGCTAGTCGTATCGTCAAGAAGTTGCGACCCATTCTGACCGATAGAACATTGAAAAAGATGGGCTTGCCCGATGCCTACAGGCATCAGTCCTTTGATGAACTGGCTGATGAGCGAGACATCTACTATTGCTATCGTGTCATTTTGGGCAGAAATCCAGACCCAGAAGGTTGGCGCGTTTTCTCATCAATGCTTGGCAACATCACTGTGCATGATCTTTCGGCAATGCTATTGAAGACTGGTGAATTCAAAGGCAAGCGCGTTTTTCAAGAGATGGCCGGCGCATCGCCTGAAACGACCCCTGTCAAAGTAGATTTGGATGGATATTCTCTGTATGTGCTACCCAATGACCAGATGATCGGCACGGTGCTCTTAGAACAAGCGCCCTACGAGCCGCACGTGACAAAGATAGTACGGGAGATCATAAAACCGGGGATGAACTTCGTCGATATTGGGGCCAATATCGGCTACTTCTCTTTGCTGGCGGCCCATCTTGTTGGACCCGCGGGTAAAGTCATTGCCATAGAACCGAACCAATACAACTGCGGTCTGCTCTATATGAGCGCTGTTGCCAATCAAATGACCAATGTCGATATACTGCCGTTTGCCGTTGCCGAGAAAGGCATGACTTTGGTTTACGATCAGCTACAGGGAACGAATGGCGTCACCAGTGAGGACATCGACAATAGCCCGGATGACGTCGGGAAATTCGTATCCAGAACACTGGTGCGCGCGGTGACATTGGATGATTTGCTTGACAATATGGAGCGAATAGAGGTAGTCAAAATTGACATAGAAGGAGCAGAATACCGCGCCCTGATGGGTGGAACCGCTCTCTTGAAAGAGCATCGCCCCGTAATTATTTCCGAGTTCTTTCCTGGACTCCTCCAAGTCGTCTCATCGGTGTCTGGCAAAGACTACCTGTCACTTCTGGTCAAGGCAGACTATCGCCTGTCTATCATTGCAGACGATGGGAATGTAATCGATCACAATCAAGATGTGGATGCAGTCGTAGGATATCAACAGCGCGCCTCGTCCGATCACATTGACATTCTGGCCTGCCCCATAGAATCATGAGATCGGTTTATAGATGGGCTGAGAATGGTGACGATTCGTGTCTTCCAATTGCGCATGTGCTACTGGTATTTTGTCGCAGTGAGGTCATGCAACAGTGAGTCTGTACGTATCTGTCGTTGTACCAGTTTGGAATGGACAAGAGTACATCGACTCCTGTCTGACCGCGCTACTCGCCCAGGAATATGAGCCAATCGAAGTCATTGTTGTGGACAACGGTTCGGCGGATGCCTCCACAGAGATCGTCCGCCGCTTCGTACCCGACATCAGCCTGATCGAGAACGAGCGCAATCTGGGCTTTGCCGGTGGTGTCAACGTCGGCCTGCGGGCTGCCGCTGGGGAGATTCTCGTCCTGCTCAACCAGGATACGGTCGTCCAGCCAGGCTGGATAGCAGCGATTGTCGAGGCCTTTCTGTCTGATGACTCCGTCGGCATTGTGGGATGTAAGTCCCTGTATCCTGACGGAAGCACGCTGCAACACGCGGGCGGGTTTGTCCGTCAGGACGATGCCTTTGCTTATCACATCGGCCAGGGCGAGGAAGACAAAGGCCAGTACGAAGTCCTCGTCGACGCGGACTTCGTCACCGGCGCGGCCTTTGCCATCCATCGGCGTGTGTTCGACAAACTGGGCGGATTCGACGACCAGTTTTATCCGGGATTCTATGAGGAGACCGACTATTGCTGGCAGGCTCGGCAGGCAGGTTTTCGGGTGGTCTATCAGCCAGACGCCGTCCTGTACCATCACGAGACCACTTCTTTGCCGGACCACAGCTATGCCCGGGTGGCTGCCTTCCACCGCAACCGGGTGCGCTTTGTCCTGCGCCACTGGGATGCGGTAGCCCTGGACCGCTTCGTCGAGGCCGAGCAGCAAGCCATTGTCGAGACGCTCTGGGTGGATGACGCGATTGCCCGAGGGCGAGCGTACTGGCACAATCGGCTGTGTCTGGCTGAATTCCTGCGGCAACGGCGCGAGAATCCTCTGCTAGGAGAACCTCTGACAGAAGGGCAACTCCGGCAAGCAGGCGAGAATCTACAGATGCTGCGGCAACAGGCGCATCGGCGGATTAGTATGCTGTTGCGGGAAGAGGTCGAACCGTTTTCCCCCCAGGGATTTACTCCAGAGAACTCGGAGAGAACACAGAAAGAAGCATCCGGCGCCGCCACACCAGTTGGCATTGCGCAGGTCCAGAAAGAAGCTCTGACGCAGATACGGGAGGCATTACAGCGGATTGCGCAAACACACGTTCTGCACGAGCACAAATTTGTCTCGCTGGTTCCGATCGTTGGTCCGCTGATCGCCGCCTTTCGCTCCCTGTGGTTGTCGGTCGCAACCCGCTGGTATGTGCTGCCGGTTCTGAGACAACAGTCACGGGTGAACGCAGAGGTGCTGACGCTTCTGACCCAAACCATCCAATTGGTGAAGGCTCTGTCCAACTCTGTTACGGAGGACCACTCTGTTATGGAGGAGCACGAATCTGTTACAAAGGACCACGAACGCCGCCTGCGCACCAGCGAGCAGCACGTGCGTGTATTGGATCGCCAAGTGCGAAACCTGACAGGGTTGGATGACCGCATGTACCAGATTTTGGGTGACGATGACGCAGCAACCGTCGAACTGCTCGAAGCGTTTCTGGCTCGCTACGAGCATTCAGCGATAAATGGAGGGGAATAGATGGCTGAACCGGAGGAAGTGATCGATATTCGGGATGCGGAAGTCAATGTGGAGGAAATTATGGGGCGCATCCGCGAAAGGATACGCCAGCGCCGCGGTCAGGCTCAGGCCCAGGGGCTCGACTACGACCGCCTGGTCGATGGCGGCGCGGGGAGGGATGTCGCAGGCCGGCGACTGTCGGTCGATTTCTATTACGATCTCTATCAGGCCCGACAGAGCGCCGAGACGATTTGGGTCTCCCTCTCGGTTGTGGGACAGCGTTCACCGGCGTTTCTCGGCTCTGCGGTCAGTCGGGTGCGGCGAGCTGCCCACGAATTGGTGCTCTACTATGTGAATATGTTGGCTGGTCGCCAGGCCGTTTTCAATCGCTCGGCGGTCAGCGCTGTTTCTGGACTTGCGGCTTCGGGTGAAGAAATGGGCGAGCGGCTAGAAGCGCTGGAAGAAGAAGCAGCCGTGCTGCGTGAGCGCATCGCCGTGCTGGAACGGAGCCAAACCATAACCGATGCCAATGGGTAGGACGGAAAATGAAGCGGCAACGGATCGGATTTGTCGTACCCCGCTACGGGGAAGATGTTCTGGGTGGGGCGGAGACTCTGGCCCGCTGTTTGGCCGAGGCGGTTGTCGTCGCCGATCTGGCCGATGTGGAAGTCCTGACCACCTGTGCGCGCGACCATCACACCTGGGAAAACGAACTGACACCAGGCGTTTCCCAAGTCAATGGCGTGCCAGTGCGTCGTTTTCCCGTGGCTCATCACCTGCGCGACAAGACCCGCTACGAGGCGCTGCACTGGCGGCTGATCCAGCGGGAGCTGTTGCCCGTTTCTGAACAGCACGAATGGATCGACCAGAGCGCTCACAGCCCGCAACTGTACACCCACATCGAGAAGTGTGGGCGCTCATTCAACTTTCTGTTCTTCGTTCCCTATCTCTTCGGGACAACTTACTACGGATCGGCCATCCACCCAGAACGATCCGTGCTCTGGCCCTGTCTGCACGACGAGATCTACGCCTATCTGCAGCCGACACGCGAGATGTATCACTCCTGTCTCGGTGTGATGTTCAATACATATCCAGAAAAACGATTGGCGCAACGGCTCTACGGAGCGCACGACGGGGGCACAATTGTCGGATTCGGGATGGCGGACCACACCGCGGACGCGCAGCGGTTTCGTAACGCGCACAATCTTTACGAGCCGTTTGTTCTCTATTCGGGGCGGCTGGAAGGGGCTAAGAATGTGCCGATGCTGATCCAGCACTTTCTGGCATACAAAGAGCACAATCCATCGCCGCTCAAATTGGTGTTGATGGGGCAGGGGCCGGAGCGGATTTCTGCTCATCGAGACATTATAACGATTGGCTTTCGCCAGGGCCAGGAAAAACTGGACGCCTATGCGGCGGCGATGCTGCTTTGCCAGCCGTCGGTCAACGAGAGCTTCTCGATTGTGATTATGGAATCCTGGCTCAGCAACGTACCGGTCCTGGTGCATAGCGATTGCGAAGTCACCCAATATCACGCAGTGCGCAGCAACGGCGGGCTGTACTTCCGCACCTACCAGGAATTTGAGGCCATTCTCGACCTGCTGCTGCGTGAAGAGGCGCTACGCCAACAGTTGGCCCACAACGGGCGCACCTACGTACGTACAGAATACTCTTGGGATCGGGTGTTGAAAAGGTTTGCCGGCGCACTGGATCTGTGGGATGGGTTACGTCGTCGATCATCAGACTGAGTCTGGATCAATCGCCACGAAGATACAATGCCAGGGTGGGACTGTTCTCACTTCTTCCGTGTCTTGATGATTGAATGTCCCTTTAGGAGAAGAGTATGCCTCGTCAGATTCATCAGATGCTGCCGACGCTGGCTTACGGCGATGCGATTGGCAATCACGTGCTGGAATTGCAGGCGCTCTTTCGCGCGCAGGGCTACGAATCGGAGATCTTCGCCGAGCGCTG
>JACQGT010000119.1 GCA_016199425.1 Chloroflexota bacterium | reverse complement strand
GGCTGGGTCTCTCCATCGCCAGCCAGCTTGTCCAGGCCCACGGCGGCGCCCTCACCGTGCAGAGCGAGTTGGGCGGTGGGACAGAGTTTGTCATCAGTCTGCCGGGCGGCGCGGGGTGATCTGTTGCGTAAACGGAAGGGGAGGCTTCTCGCCAAGCGAAAAGCCTCCCCTTTCGTTTTGTCAGTTCTCATACACTGTCGAGCGCCACGGAGAATGAAAAGCAGAACGCAGATTTCGCAGACGACGCAGATTTTCGCAGATTTTATCCGTGTGAATCCGTGTCAATCCGTGTCCTTATTTTCAGGACAGGCGGTTGGCAATTTTCAGGCCACAACCAACTCCCGCTCAGCCCTTTGGGGCGTAAAACTACAAAATTCCTGGAATTCTCTGACATCCACCCCCGCGCCGTGATAGCCTTCCGCGTCCAGATCGGCCAGAAACTTCTCCGTTTGCATGGCCGCGGCGCAGCCCTGGCCTACACTCGTCGCTACCTGCTTGAACACTTTGTCCTGAATTTCACCCGCTGCAAAGATGCCTGCTACATTCGTGCGCATCTTCTTGTCGGTGATCAGATGGCCGTCCTCGTCCATGTGCAGCTTGCTGTGGTAGAGATCGTTGTTGGGCAGGTGGCCGATGTAGACGAAGACGCCGTCTGTCTTCAGTTCGCCCACTTCGCCGGTGATGGTATTCTTTGTGATGACGCCGGTAACAGAAGCGCCCTCGCCCCCGTTGATGGCGGTGACAACCGTATTCCAGACAAACTCGATCTTCTCGTTGGCAAAGGCCCGGTCACGCAGAATTTTGCTGGCCCGTAGTTCGTCCCGCCGGTGGAGGATGCGCACTTTGGTGGCAAATTTGGTCAGGAAGAGAGCCTCTTCCACTGCGCTGTCGCCGCCACCCACTACCACAAGCTCCTTGCCCCGGAAGAAGAAACCGTCGCAGGTGGCGCAATAGCTGACACCCTTGCCGGTCAACTCCTTCTCGCCCGGCACGCCCAGATAGCGGGGGCGAGCACCGGTGCAGAGAATCAATGACTTGGCTTTGTATTCCTTGCCAGAGGCAGTGCGCACAACGAAGGGGTGTTGGTCGATAACAATCTCTGTTACGTGATCGTACTCCACAGTCAGGCCAAATTTCTCGGCCTGTTCCTTCATTTTCTCCACCAATTCCGGCCCGCTCAATGCTTCGGGAAAGCCGGGGTAGTTCTCCACTTCGTAGGTAATGCTCACCTGGCCGCCGTAGTCGTTGCCGGTGATGAGCAGTGGGTTCAGGTTTGCCCGCGCCGTGTAGAGACCCGCCGTCCATCCGGCGGGACCGCTGCCGATAATGATTGTTTCCTCGACTGCTGGTCGCGGGCTTTTGTTGTCCGCCATCGTCAAATCCTCCTGATAAGGGCCTGGCTGCTGATAAACGATTATTTCATTACCAGTCTAGCACAGGTCGGGTTGTGATTGAAGCACCCAAAACAACAGGGCACTATGTTTTCTGTAGTGCATTATACGTCCACAGTCTATGTTGGTCAAATTGGGAAGGCTGTAGGCCGACATACGCGCAGGTTTTTAGAGGGCCAGAGAGGCGAGGGGTTACGATTCCGGGAATGGACCAGACGATTGGGGGCTGACAGACTGGTGGCGGTCCATTCCCGGAATCGAACTGTGTGGTATACTGGATCGGTTGTGATTGTAGGGCGGAATGGTATTCCGCCTGCTGCGGGCGGAATACCATTCCGCCCTACGATTGTCCGGGAGTCTGTCTGTGTCCGAAGAATATCGTTTTGATCCCAGTGAATTTGAGATGGTAGAGGGCCGCGCCATCGATCTGGTGGAGTTCTTCGGCGAGGGGGGCAACATTGCCCCGCCCCGGGAAGACCACCGCAGCGGCTATGTAGCGGTGATTGGCCGCCCGAATGTGGGCAAATCCACCTTCCTCAACCGGGTGCTGGGGCAGAAGATCGCGATCGTCAGCCACAAACCCCAGACCACTCGCGACCAGATTTTGGGCATCCTCAGCGAGGAAAACGCCCAAATCATCTTTCTGGATACGCCGGGCATTCACAACCCCAAGAACAAATTGGGCAAGCGGATGGTGCAGGTGGCCGAGGAGACTGTCGCCAGAGATGCGGATGTGGTGGTTTGGCTGGTGGATGTGAATACGTCGCCCACGGACGAGGATCGGATGATTGCCGACCGGCTGCGTATTCTGCACCAGATTACGCCCCTGCCTCTGCTGCTCATCGGCTTCAACAAAATCGACGAGTGGAAGAAGAGCGACGAACTTCTGCACCAGCGGGCCGCTGAGTATCGTGCGCTGTTGGAGTGGCTGCTGGACGAGGAGGACGAGAACGGTCAAGCCGAATTGCCCATCTACCCCATCAGCGCGGCCAGCGGCCAGGGCATGGACGACCTTCTGGCCGATATTCGGGAGTTCCTGCCCGAAGGACCGAGCTTCTACCCCGCCGATCAGGTGACAAATCTCAACCTGCGCTTTCTCGTGACCGAGGCCATACGGGAACAGGTGTTGCTTCTGCTCCATCAGGAAGTGCCCCACAGCATCGCCGTGGCTGTCACCGACTGGGAGGAGCGGGACAACAATATGACGTATATCGCGGCAACGGTCTATGTGGAACGCCACTCCCAGAAGGGCATTGTCCTGGGGCAGAAGGGGTCGATGATCAAACAGATCGGCCAGTCCGCCCGCCCGCACATTGAAGAGCTGGTGGGCACGAAAGTCTACCTGGAGCTTTGGGTGAAAGTGTTGGAAAAGTGGCGGGGCAAGGAGAATCTGTTACAGAGGCTGGGATACGGGTAATGCGGAATGGGGGGAGAATAGTGAATGGTGAATAGCGAATAGTGAATTGTGAATGATCGGCAGTGACGATCCGACACCTGCCACCTGCAACTTTCCACCCGCCACTCTTTTCTATCACCGCCCCGCTGTGCTATGATCAGCCCGACGCGCTGACAATTGCACAGGTAATTGAGGCTCTTTGGGATTTCAAGTGGTGGGTCGATGCAGATCGGATCAGCGCCGGTTGAGTAGGCTAGGGCTGTTTCCAGCCGTATC
>JACQGT010000118.1 GCA_016199425.1 Chloroflexota bacterium | reverse complement strand
TGCCGTACCGTACTCTTTTTCTTGCCCATTTTGGTCTGTTTTTCCTTTATTTTGCTGGTTGCCCTCCCATAATTCTAGCACATTCTGGATTTGACTTTCTCATCTTTCCCTTAACTTCTGACCAATGGAGTAAGGGGAAAACCAGAATCCATTGAGCCAGCCGCAGCGCCGCACTTGGGCGAAGTGCTGCGCGAGATTGATCGCATTCTCCACAAAGATGCTGGCGGCTGATCCTGGCGCACCTGCTGGTTTCCCTCCGCTTTTCACCAGAAAGGAACTCCCCCAATGAACTACCGACGCATGGGCCGCACGGGCCTGAAAGTCTCGGAAATCTGCCTGGGCACGATGACCTTCGGCCACGGCACCGACGAAGTGGAATCCAAACGGATGGTGGATTTGGCCTTCGATGCGGGCGTGAACTTCTTCGACACAGCCGACGCCTACGGCAGCGGCGACTCGGAGATTTTGCTGGGCAAAGTACTGAAAGGACGGCGGCGGGACGCCGTCGTCGCCACCAAATTCTTCAACCCAACCGGGCCGGGACCCAACGACTCCGGCATGAGCCGGGTGCGTATCTTCAACGCCATCGACGATAGCCTGCGCCGTCTGCAAATGGAACACCTGGACATCTACTACATCCACCACGTGGACACCCAAACGCCCCTGGAAGAGATGCTGCGCGCCCTGGACGATCTGGTACGGGCGGGCAAAGTGCGCTACATCGCCTGCAGCAACTACGAGGCGTGGCGGCTGATGGAGGCGCTGTGGAGCAGCGACAGCCACGACTGGGCACGCTTCGAGTGCTACCAGCCCCAGTACAGTCTGGTCGTGCGCGACATCGAGCAGGAGGTGATCCCCGTCTGCGAGCTGAAGGGGCTGGGTGTCGTCGTCTGGTCGCCCCTGGCCGGCGGCTTTCTCACCGGCAAGTATCAGCCCGGCCAGCGTAGCGTCGCCGGTTCCCGCTCGGCCGAGGGCTGGGCCTATCCCCAACGCTACTTTGCCGCCAACGCCGACGACTCCCTGGCCGTTCTGCTGGAAGTAGCCGCCGAGTTGGGACGCAGCCCGGCCCAGGTGGCTCTGCGCTGGGTGCTGGAACAGCCCGCCATCACCAGCGCCATCATCGGCGCGCGTACAGTGGAGCAGGCCCGGGACAACTTTCTGGCCGGGGGCTGGCAACTGCCCGCCGACGCCCTGGCCCGGCTCAACGCCGTCTCCCATCTGCCCGACCGCTATCCAAAGGCGATGGAAGCCAATATGCACGAGAGGCGCAACAGCGCGGTGAGAATGCCGAAGTTGTAACGGGTGGCAGGTGGTATACCTCCCTGTCGCCCTGTCATCCACCATCCCTTCCGCGTGTCGCATTTCCATTCTACCTATGCTATACTTCCCCCAACGGCCCATTTCCCCACCCTCCCAGGAGAATCCAATGGCTCAGACCACAAGCCCCAACTACAAAGTGATTGGAACCCGTCCCATCCGCCATGACGGGACGGACAAAGTAACCGGCGCGGCCCGCTATGGCGCGGATACCCGTCTGCCCGGCCTGCTCTATGGCAAAATTTTGCGCAGTCCCCACGCCCACGCCCGCATCACCCGCCTGGACACCAGCAAAGCGGAAGCCCTCCCCGGCGTCACCGCGGTGGTCACCAGCCGCGACCTGGCCCCGGCCGAGGACAGAGTGCAGGAGTTGGGCGAAGATGTGACCAATCTGATGTACCTGAGCGCCAACATTCTGGCCCAGGACAAAGTGCTCTACCACGGCCACGCCATCGCCGCGGTGGCCGCCAACAGTGTCCACGTGGCCGAAGAGGCCCTGAAGCTGATCGAAATCGAGTACGAACTGTTGCCCCCGGTGCTGGATGCCTACAAAGCCGCCCAGCCGGGCGCACCCATTCTGCTCCCCGGTCTGCGCACCAGTTCTATGGGCGAGAAGGGGGACAAACCCACCAACCTGGCTTCGCTGCTCCGCCACGAGCGGGGCGACCTGGCCGCGGGCTTCGCCGCCGCCGATGTAATCGTGGAGCGGGAATTCACCACCGCGATGGTCCATCAGGGCTACATCGAACCCCAGGCCTCCACCGCCATCTGGAAAGCCGATGACCAGATCGACATCTGGACCAGCACTCAGGGCGCGTTTCAGATTCGGGATTCGGTGGCCGCATTGCTGCGTCTGCCCGTCTCCCAGATTCGGGTGATGCCCACGGAGATCGGCGGCGGCTTCGGCGGCAAATTCACCCCCTACACCGACATTCCCGCTGCGCTGCTCTCGCGCAAGAGCCGCCACCGCCCGGTCAAAATTGTGATGACCCGCACGGAAGTCCTGCAAGCCACCGGCCCCACCTCCGGCTCCTACATCCGGGTGAAGATGGGCGCCACAAAGGACGGCATCATTACTGCCGCCGAGACCGATCTCTACTACGAAGCGGGCGCTTTCCCCGGCTCGCCCGTGGGTGCAGGCGCCGGTGTCATCCTGGCCCCCTACAAGCTGGACAACGTGCGCATCGACGGTTACGACGTGGTGGTGAATCGACCCCAGACTGGCGCATACCGTGCGCCGGGCGGCACAAACGCCGCCTTTGCCTCCGAATCGGTCATCGATGAACTAGCCGAGAAGCTGGGCATAGATCCCCTGGAATTCCGCCTGAAGAATGCGGCCAAAGAGGGCGACCGACGGCCCGATGGCCCCATCTACCAGCGCATCGGCTTTGCCGAGACGCTGGAAGCAGCCATTGACCATCCCCATTACGCAGCCCCGCGCAAGGGTAAGAAGCAGGGGCGGGGCGTGGCCTCCGGTTTCTGGTTCAACGGGGCTGGCCCCAGCAGCGTGGCCGCCAACGTCAACCCGGACGGCACGGTCAATCTGATCGAAGGCTCCACGGACATCGGCGGCAGCCGGGCCAGCGCTTCGATGATGCTTGCTGAAACCCTGGGCATTTCTGCCGAGGCCGTTCATCCCCAGGTGGTGGATACGGATTCCATCGGCTACACCGGCGGCACAGGCGGCAGCAGCGTGACCCACAAGATCGGCGTCACCACCCACCAGTTGGGGCTGGCGCTACGGGCCAAAATGACCGAGCAACTGGCCGGGCTGTGGGAGGTGAATGCGGACACTATTTCCTTCGCGGATGGGGTCTTCAGTTCCAACGGCCACAGCCTGGGCTTCCAGGAAGCAGCACAGAAGCTGGCCGACTCCAATCCACCACCTTCGGCCTTCGTTTCCATGCGCACCACCGGCGCGGGGCCGGGTTTTGCCACCCACATTGTGGACGTGGAAGTGGATGAGGAGACGGGCAAAGTGCAGATTCTGCGCTACACCGCCATCCAGGACGTGGGCAACGCCATTCACCCCAGCTACGTGGAGGGGCAGATTCAGGGCGGCGCGGTGCAGGG
>JACQGT010000117.1 GCA_016199425.1 Chloroflexota bacterium | reverse complement strand
GGCCTCGTCCAGCACCAGGACGCGCACGTGGCTCAGGTCCAGGGATTTGCGCTGGATCAGATCGAGCAGACGGCCCGGTGTGCCCACCACCACATCCACGCCCTTTTGCAGGCGGGAAATCTGGCGGGCGTAGGGCTGGCCGCCGTAGACGGCCAGAACGCGCACGCCCAGATGTTTGCCATAGGTGAAGATGGCCTGGGAGACCTGCATGGCAAGTTCCCGGGTCGGGGCCAGGATCAACGCCTGGACCGGGCCGAGACCCGGCTCAATCGTTTGCAGTAGGGGCAGGGCAAAAGCGGCGGTCTTGCCGGTACCGGTTTGGGCCTGGCCGATGACATCCTGGCCGGCGAGAAGGGCGGGGATGACTGCGGACTGGATGGGTGTCGGCTCGGTGTACCCTTCGTCGGTCACCGCCTGCACCAATTCGGCGCGCAAATTCAATTGGGAAAAATCGCTGTGCATAGGTATAGTCTCCTGCTTGTGTCTTGAAGGTTCCGCTGTGTCGCCTGGCCTTTACAGGCCATCCCTTTGTTGCGCCACAGCCAGCCCGTTCCTGCACCGCAAGAGCCATTCTGTTGCAACAAAAAGCCCGACCGATTGCTGGTCGGGCAACCATCTGGAAAGCACAAAACAATAAAAACGCAATCGAAGTCCGACTGCGGATAAGATAATATACCCTAATCCGGCGCAATATGCAAAATGCAGATCGCTACGGGTGCGTCCCAAGATTGGGGTGAGTTTTGCTCTCAGCCGGTCCGTGACCGGCGGCATGCGGGTCATGGATCCGCCTGGAGCAGCCAATTCCCCCAAATCTGGGACGCACCCATCGCTACCAGCCGCTGGAGACGGGGAAACAGCGGAACGGCTGCTGGCGCGCAAACATATCCCAGACTTGCGCCATCTGCTCTACCACCGGCGCGGGGCGGCCGTTCATCTCAAAGCCGCGGTGCTGGCCGCGGACGACGTGTCGTGGCTGCCAGCCCGTGCCTTTGCAATAGTTGTAATAGTCCATGAACGTGCGGTAGTGGACGGTCATCCCGAAGGCTTCCGGTTGGCGACTCATAGGCGACACGGGGTCCAAAGTGTGACAGGGGTTGAGCATACGCAGCAGGTGATGAGGATAGACCTTCCCGACTTCGTGGGCCAGTTGCAGGGTACTCTTGAACGTTTGGAAAGTCTCGCCGGGCAGGTTGAGGGAAAAGTAGACAAAGATGGGGACTTCGTAGCGCTTGAGCGTCTCCAACATGCGCAGGAAGCGCTCGTTTGTGTAGAACTTGCCATTTTGACGGCGCACGGTCTCGTCGCCGGAGAGGGGCGAGATGGCGACTTCGGTGTGGCTCAGGTCGGCGGTGGTGCCCAACTCCTCGATAAACTCTTTGGGCGGCAACTGAAAGAACTCGTTGTAGATACCGATGCGGATCGACCTCTCCCGCAACAGCTTGAAAAATGTCTGCCACCACTCCGGCCCAAAGGTGGCGATGTCCAGTGAGAGCGCTACCTGATGGTATCCCAGCGCTTTCAGCCGTTCAATGTCAGCAACGACGCCCGCGGGCGAACGCACGACGTAGCCGTTGCGCCCGGCCAGTTCGTCGTGAGAGTGTTTGCCGCCGCCGCAGTAAATACAGTTGAAGACGCAGCCGCGCCCCACCGTCAGCCAATGGCCCTGCAAGTGGGGCTGATGTAGCGCGATGATGCCCGCACCCGAATATTGGATGGACGCATAGCTGCGCGGGTGACGCAGCCAGTCGGTGGTGACGAAATCGAGCCGGTCCAGGTCTTGCGGCCCGGCGAAGTAGGCGCGCAGATTCTGGCGCGCCTTGCCGTTTTCCCGGTAAATCAGGTTCGGGATAGCCGCCAGATCGGCCGATCCGTCGCCGCAGCAATATTTCGCCAGCAGACGCAGCGGCTCTTCGGCATCGCCGCGGATGGCGAAATCCACCGCCGGGAAGTTGTCCAGAATCTCTTCGGCGAAGTAACTGGTGGTCAGCCCACCGATGACGATGAACGTCTGCGGCCACACAGACTTGACGGTGGCGGCCACATCCAGCGCGCCGAAGCAGTGCTCGTACCAGTGCAGGTCGATCATCACCAGGCGGGGCGGCTGGGGCTGGCCAGCCAGCCAGCCCCGAAAGCTGAAATCTGGCTGCATAGTCAGTTCCATAGGCAGGTTCAGCCCCGCCACCTGCCAGCCCTGGCTGCGCAACAGGTTGACCAGGCCGACTACCCCAACCGGGATGAAAGGATAGGGTGCGCAGGATTTGTACTTGTCATAGCGGGCGTCCGCTTCCTGTTTGGCCGAATGCACATACAGAATGTCCATTGTTTCTGTGCCTTCTATGCCCAATGGGCTGCGCCGGCAGGTTCACGAATGACGATCTCGCGCAGGAAGCTGACTGCCTTCTCAAAACCCTCCCGGCCCGAAAAGGTGACGACCGTATCTACGCCGATCTTCTCCGCCATGAGGATGGCGTTGTTGACGTAGGCGCGATGCGCCTCGCCGATCTCCGGTTTGGGATGCAACGGGTTGGCGTGGGCGCTCAATGCGCTGATGGTCAGGCCACGATCATCCACGGCCTGTTTGAACGCGGCGGCGGCAGCGGCGTCATGCAACAATTGCGCGGGCTTGCAGTGCGCGTCGCCCACGTAACCGCCGCAGCCGATCTCCACCGCCTCCACGCCGACCAAACGGATGTAGTCAAGCGTCTTTTCAAAGGGCATGGCGCTGAACATAACGGCAAACACGCCTACTTTCATTTGGGGTACCTTTCCTAACCTGGACCAGCCAGAACCAGACGCTTCACCGCAGAGTCATAGAAAACATGGGGACTCGCTATTGTCACACCGGCGACTGCCGGCACTCCCTCGGCGTGAAGCTGGAACCGTCATACTCATAGATACAGACAAAGCGTGGCACGGCCAGGTAGACTTGATTGCCGGCCTGCACGCGCCGGCTGGCGTCGGCCACCGACAGCCCGGCCAAGCTGGTGTTCTCCTGATTTTCGGTGAGCGAGCAGAGCGTACACGCGCCGGTGAAGATGCGCACGCGCACGTCATTGCTTTCGATCCGCAGCGCGGCAGCGAACTGGCGCGCTGCTTCATCCAGAGTGGCGACTTGTGTAAGTTGACTGGCGACCGCTGCCGGCGTGACTGCCGGCAACGGTGCGTCGAGCGGAAAATTCACCGTTGGCGTGCCCGCCAGGGCAGTCTGCGTCTGTTGGCAACCGGCCAGCAGGTTTACGCACAGAGCGCCGATCAACAGACACAGTCCAATGCCACCCCAGCGCCAAACTGGGAACGAACCGCTTCCCCGTTTGGCGACACAGCGCGCTAAGAATGACGACGAGCAGGATGCGCTGCGCACGGCGTCTCTATCCCTTCACGCCGGAGACGACGATGCCTTGCACAAAGTAGCGTTGGGCAAAAAAGAAGACAATAATCGTGGGCAGGATAGCCAGGAGAGAAGCTGCCATCAGTTGCTGCAAGTTGTTGGAGAGCTGCCCCTGGAAGAGGCGCAGACCGATGGCAATAGTGTACTCGTTCACCCGATGGAGATAGATGAGGGGGTTCAGAAAGTCGTTCCATTGGAAAGTCAGTTGAAAGATGATCGCCACACCGATGGCGGCCACACTCAGGGGCAGGTGGATGCGCCAGAACAGGCTGAACGGGTTGCACCCGTCGATATAGGCGGCGTCATCGTAGTCTTTGGGTATGGTCATAAAGAACTGGCGCATCAGAAAGACGAAAAACGCCGGGGCCATCAAGTTCGGGACGATCAGCGGCAGATAGGTGTCCACCCAGCCCAGTTTGGTGAAGAGCAGATAGTTGGGGATGATACGCACGTGTTCGGGCAGGATCATGGTGGCCAGCACGACGACGAAGAGGAAGTCGCGTAGCGGGAAACGCAGGCGGGCAAAGCTGAACCCGACGACGGAGGCAGACAGGGCCGTGCCGGTAGCGGAGGCAATGGCGACGAATCCTGAGTTGATAAACCACTGACCAAACGGAAAGACTTTGAACGGGTCGCGGAAATTTGACCAGACCAATTCCGCCGGCCACAGAATCGGCGGAAACTGAAATACCTGGTACTTGGGCATCAGCGCCGTGCGGATCATCCAGTAAAAGGGCATGGCAAAGATGATCGCGCCCACGATGATGGCCACATGGACCAGGATACGCGAGGCCAGGTCCGTGGAGTTTTGCCGATGCATGCGTTCGGCGCGCGCAAACCCTGCCATCGTCTACACCCTTTCGTAGTGGACCCACGAAGACGCGCTGCGCAGGGCCAACAAGACAAACAACAGGACCACCATGAAGAGCAGCCAGGCCTGGGCCGAGGCATAGCCAAACGACCCTTGCTGAAAGCCCGTGCGATACAAGTGAAGCACCGCCGTCAGAGTGGCATTGTTAGGTCCGCCGTTGGTCATAATCAACGCCTGGGTGAAGACCTGCCACGATCCGATCACGTTCAACACAATGTTGAAGAAGATGGTCGGGGTGAGCATGGGCAGCGTGATGGCGAAGAAGCGTCGCAACGAACTGGCACCATCGATCTCCGCCGCTTCGTACAGGGAAGTGGGGATGCCCCGCAGCCCGGCCAAGTAGATGAGCATAGCCCCACCCGCTCCCCATAGCGCCATGATAATGATGGACGGCATGGCCCAGCTCTGGCTCTGCAGCCACTGGGGGCCCTGAATGCCCACGCTGCGCAGAACGGTATTGAACAGGCCGATTCGAGGTTCGTACAGCCAGCTCCACAACAGCGCCACGGCCACGCCGGACACCACCGCCGGCAAATAGTAGACCGTACGCCAGAAGCTCTGACCGCGTACACCCTGGTTCAGCAGTACGGCGATCAGCAGCGCTAGAATCGTGTTGAGCGGAACTGTGGCAAAACTGAAATAGGCAGTGTTGAACAGCGCCTTCTGCACCAATTTATCGAAAATAACGCTTTGGTACCAGTGCAGACCGACCCACTGCCATTTGTTGAGGAAGTTGGTGTCGTACAGGCCGATGATAGAAGAAGAAATCATCGGCCCCAATGTGAACAGGAGAAATCCTGCCAGCCAGGGCGAAGCCATCGCATATCCATACAAGGCTTCCCGCGTGCTCTGTTTCATGCGCCGGCTGGGTTTAACCTGGGGCGTTGAACGGGCCGCCTGTGTCTCGGTGCTGGTCGCACTCGTCATAATGTCTCCGTGATTTCTCCGTAATTTTTGGCAAACAGGCAATTATAACAGCGAAAGTTACACGCAGATGCCACGCCAATAACCAAACCTGCGTGGGACGGATGTCTCACCCGCCCCACGCCTACGTTCAGGGTCAATCAGCTCCCGTCACCGGTTTTCAGTCTGGAGCCGGGCAGACGGGCTATTGAACCTTTTGCAACTCTTCGCCCAACTTTTCGTCGGGGATTTCGCCCCGGTTGTAGCGCGTGGCGACGTCGGCGAACTTGCCGATGTACTCCACGCCCTGTGTGCCCTGGAGCATCACCTGATCAAACGCCGGTTGCAGAATCTGGCTCTTGGTCGCCACATCCTTGGCAAACATCTCCTCCGGGCCGCCGATATCCTTGGCCAGCGAGTCGATGAAGATTTCCAGGTTGATGTCGTTGTAGCGAACGTCCAGGTCCCGCAGCAACTTGGGGAATTCGGCCAGGATGCTCTTGCGCGACGGCTGCTTATTGGCGTGCTTGGCGTAGAGACGACCGAACTCTGGGCTTGTGGTCCCCTTCAATACGGTCCACGCCTCATCCGGGTGCTCAGAATTGACCCAAACCAGACTACCGTCTACCGACTGGTGGGTAGTCGGGCCAGCCGGGCCATTGGGCATGGGCGCGACGTCCCACTTGAACTGGGCGCTGTCCAACACCTGGTTGAGCGCCCAGGGGCCAATCTCCACCATGGCGATCCGTTCGCTGGTGAACAGCACATCCGGCCCGATGTTGCCGGACATGGCCGACCCGCCGTATACGTATTCTTTAGAATCCCACGTGAGGGCGCGCAAATACTCGAGGCACTCCTGGGCTTCCTGCGAGGCCAGCAGACATTCTGTGCTGTCATCCGGGTTGACCATGTGGGTGCCCCAGCCGCGCAACCAGTACTGGGTCAGCCAGTTGGCGCCGTTGCCATAGTTGGAAGTAGCCCACGTCTGCGGGTCTGCATTCACGAACTTGCTGCCGATCTCGGCATACTCCTGGTAGTTCCACGACCCCCACTCTTTGCCCGGATAAGGCACGCCGGCCTTGTCGAACCAGTCTTTGTTGTAATAGACGAGTTGTGTCCCGGTGAAGCGCGGCATCATCTGGATGTCGCCATCTTTCTTCCACGGATCGAACTGATGCTTGTAGTAATCGTCGATGTTGACTTCGGCGGCATCTTTGTCGATGTATGGCTGTAGATTCAGCGACTGGCCCTGCTGGATAAAGTAGGTGGAGTTTTGGCAGCAGAATTCGTAGATATCGGTGGCTGTGCCGGCCACCATGGCCGTCATCGCGACCTCAATTTCGTTGCCACCTGGTGTGGGCAAGAACTCGATCTCAATGTCAGGATGGGCTGCCTGGAAGGTGGAGTACCACTCGTTCCACAGTTGTTGCACACCCGCGGCATTTTCGGGTTCGCGGGATTGATATTCGATCTTGACCTTTTCTGCAGTGGGGGCGGCGGCCTGCCCGCCCTCACTGGCAGCAGGCGCGGGAGCAGCTCCCGGCGCTGCACAGGCGGCGAGAAAAGCCGCTGTACTCATGCCTGCTGAGAACACAAGAAACTGACGACGACTCAAACGCGGTGTTCTGCCCATAGTAACGGATCCTCCTGGGTGATGGAATCAACTGTGCAATCATACAAGACTGAAGTTATGGAAACTATCCGGCTTGACGTGCCTTGACGTATCCGGACGGTCAACACGACAAGCTTCTCTACGTAAGTCGCATTTGTGGTCCTTGAGAAACGTTCGCTCCACTCCTGAAGTGGGACAAGACTGTTCTGGGCGAGTAGATTTGCATGTGAGAGAGGAGATAATCGAAATATACTCTATCTATGGGTTCTCTTGGGCTATTACATTATGACACCGGCGCTTCGTTGCCCTGCGCCGACTGGCTCCCAAGTCACTTCGAGACAGGCAATCTGGGTGACAATACCCCAACAGAGTGCAAAGAAGGCCTGAAATAGGCCCAACAACCCATAGATGGAATAAGTATATGTCTCGCTGCAGGCGATGTCAAGCCCCATTTTTTCTGCTCTCTGCGCTAATGAGTGAAGACGCGTTATGCAGGAATAACCCAAATAATAAGAGCCGCTCACTTTCGAGTGAACGGCTCTAGTGCTCGTCAAGTGTCATTCCATAGAAATACCGTAGGGGCGCTGCTTGCTGCGCCCGCTCTGTGTCGGGCGCAGAATGCAGCGCCCCTACGACAGGCGCAACACACACGGAGTCAAACGAAAAATCCCTCTATCCAGGCTGGGCGGCCAGGGGATCGGGCAGATCGTCGACGCTCATCTTCCCTTCGAAGATGGCGACAAATTCCTCCGCCAACAGCGTTTCCCGTTCCAAGAGGGCTTGGGCCACCGCGTTCAGTTGGGCGCGATGAGTAGTGAGCATCTTACGCACCCGCACGTAGGCATCGTTGACGATGCGCCGCACCTCCTCGTCCACCTGCTCCGCCACCTCTTCGCTGTAGTCTCGCTGCTCCGAAAGTTCACGGCCCAGGAAGACATTTTCGTTTTGACGGCCAAATTGCAGCGGTCCCATCTTGTCGCTCATGCCGTACCGGGTCACCATCGAACGGGCCGCTTGGGTCACATTCTTAATGTCGTTGCCGGCCCCGTTGGTCATATCACCAAAGACCAATTCCTCGGCCACCCGCCCACCCAACGCCACCGCGATACGATCGACAAAGTAGGAACGGGCGTAGAGATGACGATCAGCTTCGGGCACGTAGAGTGTCAAGCCCAGCGCATCACCTCGGGGTACGATTGTTACTTTGCGTAGGGGGTCGGCGTTCTTGGCCAGATGAACGACAATCGCGTGGCCTGCTTCGTGATAGGCGACGATCTCCCGCTCTTTGGCACCGATCAGCCGGCTGCGCCGCTCCGGACCGCCCATCGCGATACGTTCGATGGACTCCTGCATATCGGCCATTGTGATAGAACGCCGGTTGCGCCGGGCCGCCAGAATCGCCGCCTCATTGACCAGATTTTCGATGTCTGCACCCACAAAGCCGGGGGTCTGGCGGGCGATCAGGTCCAGGTCCACGTCCGGGGCCAGGGGCTTGCCTTTTACGTGAACATTGAGAATGGCGCGCCGCCCGCTCAAATCAGGCCGATCCATCGTTACCCGGCGGTCGAAGCGGCCAGGACGGAGCAGGGCCGGGTCGAGAATATCCGGGCGGTTGGTGGCGGCAATGAGGATGACGTTCGTATCTGTGCCAAAGCCATCCATCTCCACCAGAATCTGGTTGAGGGTCTGCTCCCGCTCATCGTGGGAGCCACCGAGACCCGTGCCCCGGTAGCGGCCCACCGCGTCGATCTCGTCCACAAAGATGATGCACGGGCTGTTGCGCCGGGCCTGCTCGAAGAGATCGCGCACACGGCTGGCACCCACACCCACAAACATCTCCACAAATTCTGAGCCGGAGATGCTAAAAAAGGGTACGCCCGCCTCGCCAGAGACGGCTTTGGCCATCAGCGTCTTGCCTGTGCCGGGAGGCCCAACCAGCAGCACGCCTTTGGGGATGCGTGCGCCCAGGGCCACAAACTTCTGGGGTTCTTTGAGAAACTCCACCACTTCCTGGAGTTCCTGCTTGGCTTCGTCGGAACCGGCCACGTCATCAAAGGTGATGGTGGGCCGGTCGCCGGTGAACATACGCGCTTTGCTCTTGCCAAAGGAGAGGGCCTGGTTGTTGCCCGATTGGCTCTGACGAAAGAGGAAGAGAAAGAGACCGGCGATGAGCAGAAGGGGCAGCATATTGACAATCAGTGCCAGCCAGTTGCCGGAGGACGCGGGAGGGAGAACGCTTATTTTCACATTGGCCAGTTTCGCCTGATCGACGCCCAGCCCTTGCAGGGTGCGGGTCAGGGGAATGCCTTCCTCTTTGCGGCTGATAAGAGGCTGTTCTACGCCGCGGATGGTAATGCGCAATTCCTCTTCCTGCACATCGATGCGCTCGATCTCGCCCCGGCTAATCAGGGCGACCACTTCGCTCAGGCTTTTGGTCTGGGGTTCTTCGCCCGGCCCGTAGATGTTCAAAAAAAGGGCCGCGGCGGCCACCAGAATGAGCAGATAGACAAAGGCATTCCGACTCCAACTTCCGTTCACAACAACCTCCTGGCCTGAAAAATGTCCAAAGTCCTGCGTCCAGAATCCTACGTCAGAAGTCTTGCGTCCGCAGCCCGCACGTGGGGAGACAAAGATAAAAGGCCGACGTCTTCGCAGTATAGCAGAAAACGTTGGCCTTTGCCTAGTGACGCGCGCTCCCTTTGAGGGACTGGGGATCAGCGATAGGCGACTGGCGACTGGCGACACATTCTTCCCAATCGCCAGTCGCTGATCGCCGCTCGCTAGTCTGCGTACACCGCCTGGCGCAGCCCTTTGATGTAGCCGATGGCAAAGAGCCGGCCGATGGAGGAGTAACCGGCGTGATCGTTGCTGTCGCCTTCCATCGTCGGCACGTGATCCGGGCGCAGCACACCCTCGAACCCGATCTCCTTGTAGGCTTTCATGCAGGCGAGCATATCGGTCTTGCCATCGTCGTGGAAAGATTCCTGGAACTTTTCCGGCGTACCCACAACATCCCGGAAGTGGACAAAGAAAATTTTGTCCTGTTCGCCAAAGTGGCGGATGACACCGGGCAGATCGTCGGTCATCATTGTAAAGTTGCCCTGGCAGAGGCAGATGCCGTTGACCGGGCTGGGGATCAGATCGATGAGCCGCTGGTAGTTTTCCACACTGCGCATGATGCGCCCCAGGCCGCGGATGGGCGAGAGGGGTGGATCGTCCGGATGCATGGCGAGTTTGACGTTGTACTCTTCGGCCACGGGTACAACCTTCTCCAGGAAATACTTCAGGTTGTCCCACAACTGCTCTTCCGTGACGACGCCGTACTCGGTGAGTGGAGCGTCTGCCATCACGGCGTTGTCATAGCCTGTGACCAGCGCGCCGCCCCGCGTTGGGATCGTCGTGGAGGTGCGCATCCAGTTGAAAACAGGCATCCACTCGTAGCACCAGACCGGAATCCCCAGGCGGCCCATATTGCGCACCAGTTCGCAGGCGGTCTCGATCTCCTCGTCCCGTCCCGGCAAGCCCAGTTTGGCTTTGTTCAGGTGGGGGCGGTTTTCAATCGTGTCCACGACAAAACCAGCATTCTCATAACCGCTCTTGACCCGGGCCAGGGACATAAAACCCCACGGGCGCAGGTCGGGGTTGGGGTTGTCTGCGCCGCCGGTCCAGTCCATGCCGCCGACGACGTAATCCACGCCACACTGTTTGACCATCCGCCACAGGGGGGACGGTTTGGGAGGTAGCACTTCTGCGATTTTGATCATTGCGCTTTCCATTTCGGGTGATAGGGGGATGAACAGCGATAGGGACATTATAGGCAGAAACCGGGCGAATCGACAAGCGAGGAAAAGATGATGGGATGATGAGATAATGGACAGCACGACGCCATCATCCCATCATCCCATCATCAATCCGCTTTTGCGCCAACGTCAAATACTCCTCCGATACTTCGTAGCCCACGTAATGCCGCCCCGTTTTCAGCGCGGCGATGGCCGTCTGCCCGCTGCCCATAAACGGGTCCAGCACCACTTCCCCGGCGAAGGTGTAGAGTTCGATCAGGCGACGGGGCAGTTCCACAGGGAAGGGAGCGGGATGGCCCACTTTGCGCGCCGGTTCGGGCGGAAAGGTCCATACACTCTTTGTGTGTTCCAAAAAGTCGTCCCGGCTGATAGTGGCTTCCCGATCTGGCTGGTCGCCGGGACGCTTCTTCGAGCGGCCAAAGCGCTGCTTGGAAAAGACGAGGATATACTCGTGGACATCGCGCAAGGTGGGGTTGGAGGGTGACTGCCAGCTTCCCCAGGCGGTGGAGGGACTGGCGTGGCCCGCTTTATTCCAAATGATCTCGCCGCGCATGAGGAAGCCGATCTCGAACATCTGGCGGGCGATAAAGGCGTTGAGGGGGATATAGGGCTTGCGGCCCAGATTGGCAATGTTAATGCACGCCCGCCCGCCGGGAACCAGCACCCGCCACACCTCGCGCCAGACCCGCTCCAGGAAGGCCAGATACTCGTCCAGGGTGAAGTCCTCGTCGTACTCTTTGCCCACATTGTAGGGCGGCGACGTGACCATCAGGTGGACGCAATTGTCGGGCAAGTCCGTCATCGCTTCCGCCGAACGCAAAAAGATGCGATCCAGCCGGTCTGCGGACAGGGGCGTCTCGTCCAGCGCCACCTTCTCCTCCTGGGGCAGCCCCGCATAGAGACGGCTGGCGTAGAAGGCGCTGGCGTCGTGGTTGGCCCGCCCCGGCGAGCCGAACGCGCTCGTGCGGGTTGCGCGGGGTTTGGGTGAATCGGTCATACAGAATGGATTGTCCAATTGCTGGCGGGTGAAAAGGTGAGGAGAAAAGCAGTGAGCGGTTATCAGTGGAATCAGGCTACTGATAACTGCTCACTGCTTTTCTCCTCACCTTTTCACCCGCCAGCAATTGGACAATCCATTCTGTAT
>JACQGT010000115.1 GCA_016199425.1 Chloroflexota bacterium | reverse complement strand
GTGTGCCGGGCGCAGCAAGCAGCGCCCCTACGGTAGTGCTAGGGGAGGGTCTCTAACGGCGCGCGCCAGAGCGTCACCTGGCAGGCCGCGCTGTCGGAGACAGCCAGCAGCACCTCACCGTTCATTATCAGAACGCCCACGCCCACAGGCTTGGCAAAGAGATCGCTGCGCAACTGGCCCAGGGGTCTCCCCTCCTGGCTGTAATAGGTGATCAGCCTGCGCTCCGGGTCGCTCAGGAAAAAGGCGCTGGTGGTCAGCCCGGCCAGATGGGGCGCATCAAAGGTATTGGCCGGGGCCACCGCCGGCCAGGACTCCCCCGTGTCCAGCCGCCAAAGGGTGCCGTCCTGGGCGGTGACAACGTACAGCGCGCCGGTGGGCAGAGCCATCACATCCACGGGTTGGCCCTGGCCCAGCAGAGAATCCGGGCCGCCGATCTGCCATTCGATACTGCCGTCTGTGCCAGACAATTTTACCACACGCGCACCGCCCGTGTCGGCCACATAGAAATTGCCGTTCAGGTCCATCCCCATCCCCCGCGGCCGGTAAAAGGCCGTCGCATTCGCCTGGGCGATGGCAATTCCCTGGGGTTCTTCCAATTCGTAAATCGTTTGCGAGACCGCATCCAGCACAAAAACCGTGCCCAACAGATTGACGTCCAGATCGAAGGGTTCCGCAAAGCTCTCATCTGTGTAGAAATCCACCAGAGCGCCGTCGCTCATCTCGCGCAAAATCACCCGCCGGTTGCCCTGATCCGCAATATAGACCAGCCCGTTGTAAAAATTCAGGGCCACGCCTCTGGGCTGCTGGAACTGTTCGATGTCCGCGCCGCAACCGCCCACCTGCCAGGCGAGCGAAAAGGGTAGATCGGGCAGATCGGTGGGTGGAGCGTTTCCCGCGGGGGGTTGTAAATCGGGTGACACTGGCACATCGCGGCGAGGCTCGTTCTGCGCCAGCGCCGGTTGCGGCTCCGGCTCTGGCAGCGGCGGCAGAGGCAGCTCCGCCGTCGCCGCGTCCGCAGGCAGCGCAGCCAGGAATTCGGGCGGGATGCTCGCCGCCGACGCGCCACCGGGCGGCTGCCACGTCAATTGGATAGTACCCGATCCGCTGGGACGATAGCGCAGGATCAGATCGTGCCAGCCCTGGCTGAGCAGCAGGGACGTTGTGCTGGGCCGTCCATCGGCTGTGTTGAGCAGCAGAATGCCGTCGATCTCCAACTGGTATGGCCCGCCGGCGCTGAGCGAGAAGGTGTAATTGCCCTCCACCGGCGCGGCCAGGTTGCCCTGCCACACAACCGCGTGAGAAGAATGCACCAGCTGATTCTCAGCCAGCCACGGCTCCACCCGCCACGCCAGCAGCGGCGCGCCCGGCAGATCGCCGAAACCTTGCCCGGTGTCTGCCCCTTCCACGTGTCCGTAATAATTTGCCAGCAGGCCACTGCCCAGGGCCAGAGCGCCGTTGTAGAGCGCCTGGCGGGGGATCGCTTCCCAGTGGCCGCCGGGCCGCTGCCACTGGATGGAGAGCGCCCCGCCCGTCTCTCCACTCTGTGCCAGGAGAGTCAGGGCCAGGAAGCCTTGCGGCAGATCGACAACGCTCTCCTCCCGGCCCGCTTCTGTGTCCAACGCCAGCGCGGGCGGGATGGGGCTGCTCAACTCCAGACGCACCGTCACGCCAGCATCGCGCTGGATGCGGAAGCCGTAGCTGCCCGCTTCGGGAATGTAGAGCGCGCCTTTGCCGGTCATTGTAAAGGGCGGACTCAGGGGCGCATCCCCGTTCCAGTCGAAATCGAGCGGCCCCTCCCGGCGCACATCCAGCGCCTCTTGCAGCGGCCCGATATCTTCGCCCTCAAAATAGAGAACGGACAAACCCTGGGCGTTGGCCGCGGCCGCGCGGGAGACGGGATAAGCCACCGCCCACGTCTCTCCCTGCCCATCCTGGATCGGCTGCGCTGCCATGCCGGGGTAGAGTGCGGGCAGATAGCGGCGCAGGGAACGATCTGTCGCGGGCAGAATGTAGAGCAGATCGCCCATGCCCTGCTCGATAAAGGGCGGGCCGGTAAAGGGCAGGTGGGCCACCGGGTCCAGCGGAATGATGTGGGCCGCCAGAGGCAGAACGCCCCGGGCCGCCAGTTGGGTGGCCGGGCTGTTCAAAACCACCTGGGGCACCAGCACCAGTGTCTCATCGCTGCCGCCGTTATCCACAGAGCTTTCAAAGCGGCTGTAGAGATAATCGCCGATGGCCGCGTAGCCGCTGTTCTCTGCGTTGCCCGTCTGCTCGGCGAAGACAACCAGACGCGCCACGCCGCCGCTTGCCAGGAGCACCAGGAGCAAAGCCGCGGCCCCGGCCAGGACGCGCTGTGGCCGCACCACCGGCGACCAGACGCGGGCGAATTCAGCCACGAACTGATCCAGCGCCACCACCGCGCTGATCCCCAACAGCGCCAGCAGCGGGGAGAGGAAATGCAAATCAGTCGGGTGAACGGTGGCAAAAATCGGCAACCCAACCAGCACAAAACCCGCACTCCACACCCAGCCCTGACCCCAGCGGATGTAGCGCAACAGATAGGCCATCCCCAATAGAGCCAACAGAGCGGGCAAGTAGCCTCCCTCGTCGAGCAATCGAGCAGACAGATCCGCCGCCTGGGGGAAGAAGCGGGTGAGTGGTTCGTCCCCAAAGACGCCCGTTCCCAACCCCATTGCCAGACGGGGCAGAGCGGCAGTGACAAGCGGCAGATAATAAAAGAGCCACTGGGAGCGCTTCCCCGGCGGCGTCACCACAAACCAGAAAAGCAGAAGCCAGGTCAGCGGCGCGGGCGCGGCCAGCAGCGTCAACCCGGCCAATGTGCCCGTTGCGGCCCAGCGGCCCGCTGTCCCCGTATCACCGGCAGCGGGGCGCAGCGCCAGCCACGCCACAATCAGCAACAGAAGCAACAGAGCGGGGACGGGGTGGCGGCTCAGCGCAATCAGCAGTGGGCTAAAGACGACGAGGAGGCTTCCCAACAGGGCTGTGGCCGAGCGGGCAAAACGGGAAGTGGCGGCAAAAAAGAGCGGGATGAGTGCTGTTCCCAGCAGCAGACCCAGCAGGAGAGTGCTGTTCTGGCTCACCCCAAAGAGAGCAAAAAAGAGTGCAGTGAGAGCGGTATGGGCCGGGAAGGGGGTGAGGAAGAGCGTGCGCAGGCTGTCTGTGCGCAGAAATTCCATGGCCGCCAGGGCTGCATCACACTCCTGGGCCAGACAGCCGCCGGGCAAACCGGCAAAATTCCAAAGACGCAGAATCAGACCGGCGCTGGTCAGCACAAGCAAGCCAATCCAAATGGTGCGCTTCTGCAGAGGGAGTGGACTCTGCGCCGCTTGCGCACCCTGCGTGCTCTTGCGCTGTAAATAGCGGCGTGCGCTCTCCACCGACCAGACAGTAGGCGTCTCGCCGGTCGGGATGCGCTGCGGCCAGTTCAATCCGGCTACGCCAACCGTCAGCCCCCCCAGCCAGAGGAGGATGGGCAGAAGCAGCCCGCTCTCGTTGGCGGTGAATGCCAGGGAGCCTGCCAGCCAAAGGCCGCCCACAAGCGCAGCAACCAGCCCTGCCCCGGCCAGAAGACGCAACCGCGCAGATGGGGAAGAACTTTCGCTCCCGCTATTCAGAGTAGCGGGGTCGCGGGCGTTGCGGGCAAACAGAAGCGTTCCCAACAGCACGACCAGCAGCCCGTCGCGCAGGAGTACAGCCGGCGCGGCATTGTCCCCGGCGAGGATGGCGCGTCCCCACAGAAGCAGCGCCAGACTGATGAAGAGAAGGAGAAGACGGCGCATGGGCGGCTGGGTGCAGGTAGAGTCTGCGGGAAATTTCAGCGACTGTCCGGTGGCAAAGCGGCAGTCGGCAGGGTGAAAGGTAACTACGCAACCCCATTCTGGGAATCGACCAGAAGGTGCCGGGTACTTCCCCAGTGGTCTGGTCGATTCCCGGAATGAAGCAGGTCGCAGACAAAGTGTATCCGCGGCGGTTGAAACACGCAAACCGCCGGTTATGGGCTAGAAAATCGGAAAGCGTGACTGAGAGTCAGTAGACCGCAATAGATGCTCCCCGCCGGTCACGGACCACGCCCGGAGCATTGCGGTCTACTGAGAGTAGGGTACACTACGGCTTGCGCGGGGAAATCCGATGCTCCAAGCCAGGGGCGATGGTACGTTCAGTGGCGTGCCAGGTGATGGGCATGGGCAGCGGGGCGTCTTCGTTGCGGAAGACACGCCCCAAGATGCTGAGGCAGATGGAGATGTAAACGAAGCTGCCCACCACCCAAATCAGACAGCCGCTCAGAGTCTGATCCAGCAGCGGGGCAAGAGCCACAGTCGTGGACCCCGCGGCGTAGATGGGATAGGTGAGTGTCTCGCGAAAAGCCAGGGTCACGCCGGTTGCCATATTGGGAACTTCGCCGCCGATGAGGACGTAGAGAAAGCCGATGCCCGGATGGATGGCCCGGTGCAGCCGGGGGCCGCTTTTCACCACATGCATCCAAAACAGGAGATAGACGAGCCAAAAGCACCAGAGGGAGAGGGAATAGAGGAGATCGCTCGTCACGCTCCATTGGACAAAGGCCGGGTCGGCCCAGACCAGAAACGAGCCGAAAGTCACCAGCCAGATAGCAGCCGGTCGGGTGGCAGAGCGCACAGCCCGGCCCACCGTCCGATCTCGGCGCAGCAGTCCTGTCAGAGTACGACGCATCCCCGAAGGCAGCCCCCAACGGATGGTCTGTGCCGGTGCGCCCAGCCAGAGCAGGGGTGCGGCCAGCAGCCCCAGCAGAATTTGCTGGATCGTGCGTGCCAGCAGAAGCTCCGCACGCAGAGCAAAAAGAGGCGAAAAGAGCGCCACGACCAGTAGCAGCCAGCCCAGGCCAAAGCTCACCAGCCGAGCCGTTGCGCTCCGTCTGTTTTGCAGCGGACGCAGCCGCAACCAGCCGCGCCCATAGAGCAGGCCCAGGCCCAACACAAGCAGCGCGGAGACAGGTCGCACAGACCAATTCGTAACGTAAAATTCAAAAGGTGGCATAGGGGAAACTATAGCGTTTCCATCGCAAAAAACAAAATGAATAAGCGGAGTATTCCACCGCGGAGACGGCGCGGAGATTTTCTCCCAAATTCCTCCGCGTTTCCTCCGCGAACCCCGCGTCTCCGCGGTGAAATCTCTCTTTCAACTTCCGCTGTTTGTTTTTCCTCCTGCTCTGGTAGATAATCCGCCTATGATCGAAGTCATTCTTCTCGGCGCTGCCCAAGACGCAGGACTCCCCCAGGCCGGCTGCGGCTGTGAGCGCTGTCGCCGCGCCCACGGGGACCCCAGACGCCGCCAATACGTCGTCTGCCTCGGCCTCATCGATCGGACCACCCGCCAGGCGTGGATGATCGACGCCACCCCGGACTTCCGCGAGCAGTTGCTTCTGTTGCAGCAGGCCGCGCCCGAGTGCCGTCTGGCCGGGATTCTGCTCACCCACGCGCACATGGGCCACTATACCGGGCTGATCCAACTGGGCCGGGAGGCGTGGAACACCCGGCGGCTGCCTATTTATGCCACGCCCCGTATGTGCGCCTTTCTCCTGGGCAACCAGCCCTGGCTACAACTGGCGCAGTTCGGCAACATTGCCCTGCACCTCAGCCCGCCGGACAAACCCATTGCGCTTGCCTCCGGCCTGACCGCCACGCCCCTGGCGGTGCCCCATCGGGACGAGTGGAGCGACACAATGGCCTTCCGCATGGACGGCCCGGAACGTTCTCTTTTCTATTGCCCGGACATCGACGATTGGGAGCGCTGGGATCGATCCCTGCCGCAGATGCTGGCGGATGTGGATGTGGCTCTGCTTGACGGCGCGTTCTTCAGCCCGGCGGAGCTTCCCGGGCGCAACATCGCTGAGATTCCCCATCCTCTGGCCACCGACACAACAGAGCGGGCCACGGGCGCAGACTGCGACGTGCGGCTGATCCACCTGAACCACACGAATCCCCTGTGGGATGATGGCGTGGAGCGGGCATGGGTGACCGAGCGGGGTATAGGCGTGGGCGCGACGGGCGACCGCTGGGTGCTGGGGTAACCAATGGCAGAGGTGTCCAGGACGCTGCCGTAGCTGTCTTATCGGTTCATTGAACCAGGACAAAGCGTTATGAACAGTAAGATGATTGCATTTGGCTGGTACGGAGGCAAATATAGCCATATCGAACCTCGTTTCTTTACCACACTTTACCCATCACCCAACTTGAACTTATGTCGGACCGGGGGCATACTCCATTCCTATGTCATCTGACCTGACCTTCATTACGAATGAGCCCGGCAAAAGCCTGCGTGAGCGCTTCGGTATTTTGTTGCGGGATGATACCCATGACTTCGACTGTCTGGTGGGCTATTTTTACATTAGCGGCTTTTACAAACTCTACCCGTTCTTGGAAAACGTCGAGAAGGTCCGCATTCTCGTCGGCCTCCAGACTGACCGCACAGCTTACGAACTCATCCAGAAGGCCAAAGAACAAGGCGAATTGGATTTTCAATCTCACGCTTCGGCCAAAGAGCAGGTGAGCAAAGACGT
>JACQGT010000141.1 GCA_016199425.1 Chloroflexota bacterium | reverse complement strand
TTCTTTGAACCCGACCGCCCACGCCTGCGGCTGCCAGACCGGTGGCTGTTGTGGGCAAAGGGCTGGGGGTGGCGTTGACCTGCCAGGTTTCTGAAAACCTGGCTGGTCTACGCCACATCTCTACTCTCCCAACCCGGCCTGGGCCTTTGCCAGCGACGCCCGATACCAGCCCTCCTTCTCGGCGTACTGGGCGGGCATCTCCCGCAGCGCGTCCAACTCGGCCAACCCCTTCCGGCAGAAAGCCGCGGCTTCGGCGTAGCGCTGCTGGGCCAGCAATGCCAGCACAACGCCGTGCTGGGTGTTGAGCCGGGTCGCGTCGTTGCCCAATTGCTCGTAGAGGGCGACGCCGGCGCGAAAGCTGCGCTCTGCTTCGACAGCATCGCCCTGGCGCAGATAGACCAGCCCCAGATTGTTGTGAACCCGGGCCAGCCATTCCGGGCTGCCGGTGCGCTGGAAGATCTCCTCGGCCTGGCAATAGAGCGCGGTCGCCTCTGCCAGATGGCCCAAATGGGTATGGACAGTCGCCAGGGAGTTGCGGGCCACGGCGCTGTGATAGGGATCGGGCTGGCTGTCCAGAAGAGTGATCGCCTGCTCCAGCCACTCGACAGCTTCGGCCAGCCGGTTGACGCCGCCGTATTCGCTCTGCTGGAGCAGCACAGTGCCCACATTCTGCATAGCCCAGGCAATCGTGCGCGGGTCGCCGCTGCCCTGGCGAACCTCCAACGAGAGGCGATGCTGGCTCTCGGCTTCTGCCCAGTTGCGCTGGTTGAGGGCAGCCATCCCCAGCACGAAATGACTCTCCGCCCGCTCCGGGTCCTCCTCGGCCAGGAGGCCCAGGGCGTTGTGGGCGTGCCGGGCTGCTTCGGCATCCCGGTTTTGCAGATAGCGGATGCGGCCCAGTTGGTTATAGACCGCGGCCACGCCGTGGGCGTCGCCCTGCTCTTCAAAGCTGCGCAGGGCGCGTGGGAGCCACTCTTCCGCCTCTGTATAGCGGTTTTCCAGACGCAGCAACTGGCCCACAGCCAGCTCCAGCCGGGCCTCGACCGCTCTGTCCCGCTGGGCCACACTCCGCTCAATCCCCGCCTTCAGAAAGGGCAGCCACTCGTCCCGATAGCCGGCCATCTCCATTTTGGGCGAGAGGGTCAGCAGCAGTTCCCGCACCTGGGGCCAGGCAGCCTCCAGCGTCAGCGCATACTCTAACAGATGCCAGGCCTGCTTCCGCACAGTCTCCGGGATAGCTCCAGTGCTTTGCTGCACCTGCTCCAGCGCCTGCCGTGCGCCGTTGAGAATATAAGAGGTGAAAAGCTCAGTGTAAGTGGTCATAACGACGATGAGGGGATGAAGGGATGATGAGGTGACAGCTCTCGCCACCCCATCATCTCACCCCAATGCAGCACCTGCTCGTGCAAGAAAGTGCGGGTGAGGCTGTGGATGCTGTAGCGCCGTTCGTGCAGACCGCCCCGGGCGTCCACCAGATTGCGGCTCACCAGTTGGGAAAGTCCATCGTGCAGAGCATCCGGCGGCAGTTCGCTGATAGCGGCCAGCAGGTCGAGATCCCCCCCATCCGGCCCGACCAGCGGCATGGACACCAGGACGCGCTGGGCTTCTTCGCCCAGGGACTGCCAGGCCTGCCAGTAGATGTGGGTGTAGAGTCCGGCAGCGGCGCTGCCCTGGGCGCGGCGCAGGCCAGCCAGCACAATAGGCAGGGAATAGACCTGCAACTGGCCGACGACCAGACGCAGGGCCAGGGGGTTGCCTCCCACACAGTCGTAGATGGGTGTGAGTTCGCGTTCCCGGGCGGCGGCCACCGCCGGGAGGTTGCGCAGCCCGGCTTCGTGGCGGATAAGGGCCAGGGCATCCTGCTGGCCCAGTTCGGGCAGGGCGAAGTGGTGGATGTCGGCTTCGTCCAGCAGACTGCGGCGGGTGGTGAGCAGAATTTTGGTCGGGTTGGCCCAGGCGCGCAGATGGGTCAACAGGGCCTGGAGATCGGCGACTGTCTCCAGATTGTCCACCACCAGCAGATGGGGCTTTGTGCGGAAGCGCTCGGCCAGCCGTTCTTTTTTGCGGGTATGGGAAAGGGTGGCGTAGTCCGGGTCGGCGGCGAGCAGTTGCTGGGCGATGGCTTGCGTAAGTTCTGCGCTGGTCAGGGCCGGACGCTCCACGGGTTGGATGGCGCCGGTCAGGCTCAGTTGCTGCTGCTGGGCAGTGACCCAGGCCAGATCGGCCACGCTGCCCGCGTCGATGAGCCGGCGGCAAAGGGCGTCGGCCAGGGACGTCTTGCCCAGCCCGCCCAGAGATTCGACCGCGGTCAGCCAGGGCGGGCCAGGCGCGAGCAGCCGCTGGGTCAGGGCTTCCAGGTGAGCGTCTACCCCAAAGAGCCGGGTATAGGTGACCGGGGGCAGGCGAGTCGCCAGGCGCTTCTGTTGACCGCTGCGGGCCTCACTCTCCAGCCGCCACAGGGCCTTGGCTAGCTGCTCCACTGTCGAACGCTGCCACTTGTAGATGGTCCTTTCCACCACATTGAGCCGGTTTGCGACGACCTGTGCGGTCAGTTCGTCGGCAAAGCGCAGGTGCAGAAGCTGGGCGGCGTGGGCGGCGTTCTGGGCCAGATCCGCCAGCCCGGCCAGAAGGATGCGATTGAGGGCGGTGCGCAGGGACTGGCCGGGTGTGAAGATCGCCAGGTTCTGCCACGGGTGGGTTGGGGGACTGGACGCGTGCCAATCGCGCAGGAGCTGCCAGAGTTCATCGGTGAAGGCGGGTGGGGCGAGTAGGGTGGGCATCGGGTTTGCCGTGGACAGCGATGGATGGCGTGGGGCAACGAAAATGGGAACGCAGATTTCGCAGCGCCCGGGGGGCACCCGGCAGATTTCGCAGATTTTATCCGTGAGTATCTGCGCAATCCGTGAGCGTCCGTGTCCTTCCTTTCACGGCAAAGTATAGCAGAGAAGGCCCACGGATTCAACAACCGCCCAATCTATAACAGTCAAGGCTTGCGCTCTATCATCCAATCCGTAATGTTGCGGCTGGCGGGGTCAAAGGCAATGCCCAGCAGGAGGATCGGTTTGTTCTGGTTGCGATAGGGTAGATCGTATTGTTTGTCGCGTATTTGTTGCAGGGCAGTCTGCGCATTCTCTTGACTGCTCTGCGCCTTGAATTCGATGATGTAGACTGCCTCGGGCAGGTCCAGCACGGCGTCAATGCGTCCCAAGTTGGTCAGCGGTTCGGCGTGGATGGTGAAGCCGAGCAGTTTGAGCAGCAGATAGACCAGCGAGTGGTAGTAGGCTTCCTGCGGCAGGAAGAGCGTGTAAGGGATGCTGGCAAAGACCGACTTGAGTACGCCGATGAAAGCCTCGATGTTCTGACTGCGCAGTGCATCTTCCATGCGCAGCAAAATGGTGCTGGCAAGGCGATCGACCGGTTTGTCAAGATAGTCGGCCAAGAGATATTGCTGGAAGGCATGCGCTACTTCGAAGTTGGGGTAGCCAAGAATGAACTGCGCCTGCCCACTGACCCCGCGCCGCACTTGTTTGACAGTGAGATAGCCGGTTTGGAAGAGCAGCGAGTGGATATTGATGTGGTTGACATCGGCGCTCTCCACCAATGCTGCGCCGCCGCCCACCCGTTCCAACTCGTAGGCGGGGATTTCTTCTTTCCGCAATAACTGGATGAGGAAAGTGGGCGTGGCGGTAGAAAACCAGTAATTGGCAAAGGTCTGCTGCTCCAGAAAGACCAGCGTGGAGAAGGGCACGTAGACCGTGTGGATACCGTCCCACGAATAGCCGTTGTACCAGTGGGCGATCAGCGCCAGCATACCGGGGCGACTCATGGCATAGGTTTCGGCCAGGCGGTCGATGTGCTCGGAGAAGTAGTGCTCCAGTTCGGCCTGGGTGTAGCCGAGCAGCGTGGCGAAGCGGCGGTCGAGGGTGATGTCGAGCAGGTTGTTGAGATCGGAGAAGATAGAAATCTTGCCGTATTTGGAGACGCCAGTAAGCAAAGTGAAGTGCAGGTTCTCGGCGGCGGTCGACTTGAGCACCGAGTAGAAGTTCTTGAGCGCAGCGACATGCTCCTGCACCTTTTCGTCGTTTTCCAACAGGTCGGTGATTGGTTTGTCGTACTCGTCGATCAGCAGCACCACCTTCTGCTCCACCGAAAGGCGGACGATCAGTTCACGGAATTTGTCTTTGTAGTGCGCGGTGGTCAAGACGATGCCATGCAACGCCCCTAGCTCATCCATATAATTGGTCAAAGCGCTTTCCAACGTTCGACTGCGATAATCCAGATCGTTGAAATTGATCAGCACCACCGGGCGCGGCTGCCAATCGATCTTGTCCTCGATCCACAGCCCCTGAAAGAGTGCTTTGTTGCCGCGATAGATTTCTTGCAGCGTCGTCGTCAGCAGCGATTTGCCAAAACGCCGCGGGCGCGCCAGAAAGACGAATTTCGCAACGTTGCTCAATTCGTAAATCAGTTGCGTCTTGTCGACGTAGAGATAGTTCTCCTGGCGCAAACTCGCAAACGACTGTACACCGATGGGCAATTTTTGCATGGAGGCCCCCCACCGCGCGGGAAATCACCTGTTCCTGCCCAGTATACCATTGGTCAATCACTTTTCGTGATCGAGGGGTACTCC
>JACQGT010000114.1 GCA_016199425.1 Chloroflexota bacterium | reverse complement strand
GTGACCGGTCTGGGCTGGCTCTCGGATCAGGCCGGCAGCATTACCCGTATGCTCCAGGATGGCCGGGTTCAGGCCTACCTGCTCTTTGGTTTAATGATGGCGGCGGTCTGGCTCTTCCTGAACGTCCTGCCGTTGATTATGACACTTGTCTAACTGCGGACGCTGATTTTTATGATCTGAAGTGATCTGCGCAGATCAATCCAAATCACAAAAATCAGCGTCCCTCTCTTTGACCGCTAAGGAAATTGTAGCGACTCTTCCGTTTCTGAGGAGAAGATTTCATGGAATCGCTTGATTCGATTGTTTTGACAGTCATTTTGTTTTGGCCGGCGCTGTCGGCTCTGCTGGTGCTGCTCTTTGGCAGCAACGAGCGGCTCATCAAAAATGGGTCGATCATTGCCAGTCTGCTGCCCCTGGGCCTGAGCGTCTATCTGCTGGCAGCCTACGACTTTACCGTGGGTGGGATGCAGTTCGACGTGCAGGCCGAATGGATTCCCCAACTCAACGCCAGCTTTCACTTGGGAGTGGACGGGTTGAGCGTTCCGTTGATCTTCCTGACCGCTCTGCTCTCCACGCTGAGCCTCTTCTACAGCGCAGGGGTCATCAACAAGCGGGTCAAAGAGTACTTCATCCTCATGCACCTGATGCAGATGAGTATGCTGGGCGTCTTCGTAGCCCTGGATTACGTGCTCTTCTACGTCTTCTGGGAGATCAGTCTGGTTCCTATGTACTTCCTCATCGGCGTATGGGGCGGCAAGGATCGCAGCTACGCAGCGGTCAAGTTCTTTATCTACACTCTGATTGGCTCGGTGGCGATGCTCCTGGCGATTCTGGGGGTTTACTTTGCCACAGGCACCTTCGACATCATCGAAGCAGCCCAAGCCCAGCCTTTTGCCGACAACTTGACGCTGGCCAGTCTGGCCTTCTGGGGTCTCTTCCTGGGCTTTGCCTTCAAAGTGCCCAGCTTTCCCTTCCACACCTGGCTGCCCGACGCCCACACCGAAGCGCCTACTGCTGGTAGTGTGATTCTGGCTGGTGTGTTGCTGAAATTGGGTGCATATGGTTTGCTACGCATTATGTTGCCCACCTTCCCCAACGCGTCTGTCTACTGGGCGCTCTGGCTGGTGGCGCTGGGCGCGATTGCCATTGTCTATGGCGCGTTTGTCTGCGTGGCCCAGACCGACCTCAAGCGGCTGATTGCCTATAGCTCGGTCAGCCACATGGGCTACGTCGTGCTGGGCATCGGCGCGGCGGCGATGGTGATGACGCCGGAAGCGCTGGAATCGGCAGCCAACGCCTTTCATCTGACGCCGGAAGCGCTAAAAGACAGCGCGGTCATGGCTATCAACGGCGCGACCCTGCAAATGTTCAACCACGGCCTGATCACCGGTGCGCTCTTCTTCCTGGTGGGCATCATCTATGAGCGGGCGCACAGCCGTGACCTGGCGAAGTTTGGCGGTCTCTCCTCCAAGACCCCCTATTTCTATGGCATGATGATGGTGGCGGCCTTCGCCAGCCTGGGCTTGCCCGGTCTGGCCGGTTTCTGGGCCGAGTTCTTCACCTTCCGGGGTGCCTTTGCTCTGGTTCCTCTGTGGGCGGCCTTTGGCACCATCGGTATTGTCATCACCGCTGTCTACATTCTCTACCGCATCATCCAGAATGTCTTCCTGGGCGAATACGACGGCGCGAAGCTGGACCACTGGACGACGGTGGACGGCCACCACGCGGATGGCCCGACCGATATGGTCGCCTTCGAGAAGTGGACGCTGTGGCCGTTGGTGGCGGGCATGTTCCTGCTGGGCATCTACCCGACGCCCCTGTTGGACTTCTTCAACACATCCGCCATCGAGCTGATGAACTTTGTCAGCAATCTTTCCTAACGGGGGTGCTGTCTTGAACGACCTCGGATTGATCTTACCTGAGATCATACTGCTCATCGGCGGGCTGTTGATTTTCTGCCTGGATTTGGCGAGTGATCCCAAAGCACAGGGCAAGCGCACAGGCGCAAGCTACATGGCGCTCTCCATCCTTTTTCTGGCCGCGGCGCTGCTTGCCAGCATGCTCCAGTTGAAGGTGACAGAACCGCAGGTGGCCTATGGGATGATGACCATCGACAGCTTTGCTATGTTCATCAAAGTCACTATTCTGGCCGGGATGGTGCTGGTGGCGATTGCCGGCGGCGGCTATATGAACAAGCGCACGAAGAACCAGAGCGAGTTTTGGACCTTTTACGTGATGGTCAGCCTGGCGATGTGTGTGGCGGCCAGCGCCAACAATCTGGTGCTCATCTACGTCACCATCGAATTTCTCTCCATCACCAGCTATATGCTGGCCGGTTTCTTCCGGGAAGATCGCCGCAGCAACGAGGCGGGTCTGAAATACTTCCTCTACGGCTCGGTCGCCTCCGCGGTGATGCTCTACGGGATCAGCCTGCTCTACGGCGCGACTGGCTCGCTCTATTTGGCTGACATCGCCACTTTCTTTGCCGGTGTGATGGCAGGCAAAGAGGAACTGCACGGCATCGCCTTTGCAGCCCTGCCAGCCACTGTCCTGACTCTGGCCGGGTTGGGCTTCAAAGCCAGCCTCGCTCCCTTCCACCAGTGGGCACCGGACACCTACGACGGCTCACCCACACCGGTGGCAACGTATCTCTCCACGGCGTCCAAAACCGCGGCCTTTGCCGTGATTGCCCGTGTTTTTCTGGTCGGGCTTGCCTCCTTCCAGGTCAATTGGGTGCCCATCCTGGCCGGGCTGAGCATCATCACAATGACGATGGGCAATCTGGCCGCGCTGCGCCAGAGCAATGTGAAGCGTATGTTGGCCTATAGCTCCGTGGCCCAGGCTGGCTACATTCTGATGGGGCTGGTGGCTGTGACCACCTTCTCTACCAGCGGCATGGACGGGCTGAACGGCGTGCTGCTCTATATCTTCGCCTATCTCTTCACGAATGTGGGTGCTTTCCTTGTGATGATGGCTGTGGAAGAGACCACCGGCAGCACGGACATCAGCGCCTTCCAGGGGCTGATCCACCGGGCACCGGGGCTGGCCGTGATGTTCGTCATCTTCCTGCTCAGCCTCACGGGCATTCCGCTGACCGGCGGCTTCTTGGGCAAATTCTACGTCTTTGGCGCGGCTATCCAGCACCAGTACTACTGGCTGGCCGCGGCGGGTCTGATCAATGCGGGTATTGCCGCCTTCTACTATCTGAATATCGTGCGGGCGATGTTCTTTACCGATGAGAAGGGAACTCTCCTGACGGCTCCCATCGGCATACAGATCAGCCTCGTCATTTGCACTGTGGCGACGCTGTGGATGGGTGTCTATCCGTCCAGCGTCATCGAATGGGTGAATACGGCATCAGCGCAGATTCTGGCTGTGGCTCAATAGCGATAGCTGCGCACGCAGGTTGAAAAAGGCCGGGCTTATGACAACAGCCCGGCCTTTTTTATTCTATTGGGTGTATTCAAAATGAGTTGGAGGAGTCAGGCATCCTCAGATGCCGCCCCGGTCGCATCTGAGGATGCTCCCTCCTCGGCATAATATTTTATTCAGCCCGCATTTCGGCTTCCTTTTTGAAAGAATTGATTCGCACGGTCTTTTCCCTCTGTGTTATACTCGTTCAGAATGCTTGGCGGGTTTCATCGGCGCGATTCCGGGAATCGGCCACACACTCTCTCCAATACCCCTGTATGTCTGGCCGATTCCGGAATCAGATCGTCTACGTTGCTTACGGACACTTACTTATCCCTTTTCCATCCCCTATTTTTTATGAACTGGTTCATTGTTTTTGCAGTCATTACGATTCTGATCGGCCTGAACGCCCTGTATGTAGCAGGTGAGTTTGCCACGGTCAGCGCCCGTCGCTCCCGTCTGCTCCAGATGGCGGAGGAGAAGGACAATCGGGCCCTTCATCTCCTGCTGCCCTACCTGGAGGATGCAGGCAAGCTCGATACCTACGTGGCCGCCTGTCAGATCGGCATCACAGTTTCCAGTCTGATTTTGGGTTTTTACGGCCAGGCCAGTCTCACGAGAATACTGACACCCGTACTCGTTGGGGCAGGCAGCTTTTCCCTGCCCGCCGCGGCGTCGATAGCTGCGATTGTCGTCCTGGCTCTGTTGACGACATTGCAGGTGGTGTTGGGGGAATTGGTGCCCAAGAACATTGGCGTGCAATATCCGGAGCGGCTGGCCCTCCTCACTGCGCGGCCAGTGGGCTGGTCATTGCTGCTTTTCCGCCCGTTGATCTGGCTATTCAACGGCAGTGGACGGCTGATCTTGCGTTTGATGGGTATGCACGGGACGGCCGAACACATACATCTGCATGCGCCAGAAGAAATCCTGTTATTGGTAGAAGATAGCGGGGCTGGTGGCCTGCTGAAAAAAGAAGAACGGCTGCTGGTGGAGAATACCCTGCGTCTGCAAGACCTCAGCGTGCGTCAGGTGATGATTCCCCGCACCCGGATGCTGGCCGCATCCGTGGAAACAAGCACGGACGGGCTATTGGCACTGCTGGCGACATCTCCCTATTCCCGCGTTCCGCTCTACGATGACTCTGTGGATCAGATCATCGGTATCGTCCATATGAAGGATCTGCTCTGCCTGGAATTGCGCGGCCATCAACCCAATGCCCGGAGCATTGTGCGTGAGGTGCCTTTCGTCTTCGAAAACATAGCGGCGGAGAAGGTCCTCATTTCCTTGCAACAGGCCCACGACAGCGTGGCCATCGTTCTGGATGAATACGGGGGCACGGCCGGCATCGTGGCTCTGGAGGATCTCATCGAGGAAATTTTCGGTGAACTTCAGGACGAATTTGACATCGAACTGCCGGCGCTGCAGATCCAAGCGGACAACCGGGTGATCGTGCGTGGGGACGTTCTGATCACAGATTTGAACGAATGGCTTGACCTTGCCCTGATCGGTGCGGAAGTGGATACCATCGGCGGTCTGGTCTTTAGCCACGCCGGGCGCGTGCCCACCGAGAAGGAAGAGTTCGACATCGACGGGGTGATGATCCGTGTGGAGCGCATGGACGGCAAGGGGATCGTCGCGGTGAGCCTGGCTCTTTCCCCCGAGAAGACCCGGCAACTGCGAGAGGAACGGTTTTGATGGACGTAGTGATTCCCGTCACTGTCATTACTATCCTCATTCTCCTCAATGGCATCTTTGTGGCTGCGGAGTTTGCCCTGATTGCGGCGCCGCCAACCCGACTGGCCCAGGAATCTGCCGCCGGTTCTCGTCTGGCCGCGCAGGTGTTGGCTGTGCTGCGCGACACAGACCGGCAAAATCGCTATCTGGCTACGGCCCAGATTGGGATCACAATTGTCAGCCTGGGTCTGGGCATGTATGGCGAACACATTCTGGCCGATTGGCTGCTCATCCCCTTGCAGCACTATACAATCCTGGCCAAGCCTATCGCCCACACCATCGCATCGGTGCTGGCGGTGGCCGCGCTCACCTATCTCCACGTGGTGTTGGGGGAGATGGTGGCGAAGTCCCTGGCGCTGCAATTTGCCGAGGCCACGGCGTTGCGGCTGATCCTGCCCATGACGCTCATGCAACGCATCCTCAGCCCGGTGATTTCTCTGCTGAACGGCCTGGGCAACGCAGCCACCCGACTGCTGGGCGTGCCCCCGGCCGAGCGTGTCAACCGTCTCTTTTCCCCCGACGAACTGGAAATTATCGTAGAAGAGAGCTACGCGGGCGGGCTGATCGAACCATCGCAGCAGCTCTTCATCGAGAATATATTCGATCTCAAAGAGCGGAGTGTAGGCCAGGTAATGACGCCCCGCACCCGCGTGGTGGGCATCTCTGTCGATCAGAGCGAAGAAGATGTCCTTCAGATCGTCTGCGAAACCCTCCATTCCCGTTATCCTATCTACGACAGCAGCCTGGAGCAGATTATTGGAATGTTGCACATCAAAGACCTGGCCCGCTATCGCGTACATCGCGAAGATGACTTCGACCTGCGCCGCTTTGCCCAACGCCGGCCCGTGCCCTTCGTGCCCGACACTGTTCCTCTGGATCGGATGTTGGCCCGCTTTCGCCGGGAACGCATCTCTTTGGCCGTGGTTGTCGACGAATTTGGCGGCACGGCCGGCATCGTCACCCTGGAAGATCTGGTGGAGGAGGTGGTGGGTGAAATTCAGGACGAGTTCGATACCGAGGAGATCCCTTTCGAACGGATTGATGAGCGACGTATGCGGGTACAGGGGGCGCTGCTTTTGGATGAACTGAATCAGCACTTTGATCTGAAACTCCAGGACGCAGAAGTCGATACAGTAGGTGGGCTGATTATGAGCCGACTGGGACAGATGCCAGTCCCCGGCGACCAGGTCACTGTAGACGGAATTCTCTTTGTCGTAGAGTCGCTGGAGGGCCGAGCCGTGCAGAATGTGTGCATCACTCTGCCCGAACCGGCTGTCGATGAAGCGGAGGATTTCGTATTGGATCACGGCGGTGAATTCACAGATTGACAAAGACGCGTTGTCTTGTTACACTGTAGCCAATCTGATGCAAAACGCGTTGACGGAGACGAGTAGTCTTTGTGTTGTCGTCCAGAGAGTCCGGGATGGTGGAAGCCGGATCGCACACGCAGAGACGAAAATCCCTCCTGAGCAGCGGCCCCAACGACGAAAAACCGTCCAGTAGACGCCGCCGGTGTTGTGAACCGTTATTCTCACAGCGAAGTGATGGATTCATCGCCTCGCAGCGAGGTGTCCGGTGGTCTATGCGCCGGGAACCGGGGTGGTAGCGCGGACCATTTGGCCCGTCCCCGTTTGGGGATGGGCTTTTTCTATTGGAAAAGTCCCCGGCACTTTCTGAAGTGCCGGGGACTTTTGAGGGGGAGAAGATTCTGTGGACCAACCAACTGTTCGGCTGCTTTTACTCCATCAACCGCAACATCTGCCGATGTGTGAAGTGAGGATGCAACAATGACAGAACTGCTCTATTACGACGACGCCTACCTGCAAGAATTCGACGCCGCCGTCACAGCCGTCGATGGCGACCGGGTAGCCCTGGACCGCACAGCCTTCTATCCTGGCGGGGGCGGCCAGCTCAATGACGAGGGCTGGTTGACGACTGACGGTGTGTACCTGCGGGTGGCAAAGGTCAAAAAAGAAGGCGCGGACGTCTGGCACTGGCTGGAAGGCACAGATGGCGGGCTGCCGGAGATTGCCATCGGCCAGCCAGTCCACGGGGCGCTGGATTGGGAGCGGCGCTATGCACTCATGCGCACTCACACGGCCATGCACATCCTCTGCGGCGTCGTCTGGCGGGACTACCAGGCGTCGGTCACGGGCGGCAATATGGACCCCGGCGCGGGGCGTATGGATTTCGAGTTTGTCGCCATGAGCCGGGAACTGGTGACGGAAATCGAGGCGAAGTGCAACGCTGAGATCGCCGCGACCCGGCCCGTGCGGGATCGCATCCTGCCCAGAGAGGAAGCATTTCAGATTCCCGACCTGATCCGTACGAAGATCAACCTGCTGCCTGCCGGCATCAGCGAAGTGCGTACAGTCGAACTGGTGGGGCTGGACCTGCAAGCCGACGGTGGAACCCACGTGCGCAACACATCCGAAGTGGGACGGATGCGGGTAACGGACTACAAGAGCAAGGGCGCGATCAATAAGCGGATTTACATTGAGTTGGGGTGAAAGCTATTGCGTATTGCGTAGGTAGGGACGTCCGAGCCGCCTATCGGCGTTTTTCGGTAGTGGTAACTGCTGAGGATTGGCGCTGGTCAAGCAGGCTGGAGCAGTATCCAGCCGTATCGAAGCCAATTCGATCATCACTACCGTTCCATTTTTATCAATCCGTCAATCATCACTGCTTACTCCGTACGGCGAAAAGATCGACGTCACATGCGTTAGT
>JACQGT010000113.1 GCA_016199425.1 Chloroflexota bacterium | reverse complement strand
GCGCAGCCTGCCGTCGTCCAGAGCCAGGGGCGCGCTGTGCAGCGCGGGGAAAGCGGGGTTGAAATCCATCGTTCCCGACGCAGTGCGGTCGAAGAAGAGAGCGCCCGCCCGGTAGCCGAGTGTGACCGTCGAGGCTTTCCCCCACTGCGACCGTAACCCGAACTCGCCCGTCTGTCCGTCCGGCACGGCGAAGTCCACACCGATCTCCCACAGGCTGCCCGCTGCCACAGGCGGCGCGTAGGCGCCATCAGCCGGGATGGTGACTTCCTGCTGGCGGAATGGCTGCTGACGCAACAGTTGCAGAGCGGCCACGGGCTGCTGGCGCAGACGAATGCCCTCGGGCGTCCTGACCAGAGAGAGGGTGCGAGGCAGAGTCATTGCGCCCCGCCAACTGCTGGTAGGAATCTGCCGGGCATAGACCCAATTGTTCATCCAGGCGATGAGCAGCCGCTGGCCACCGGGCGCATCGCTCCAGCTTTGCGCGGCGTAGCCATCGGCCCCGTAATCGGCCCACAAGACGACGCCTTTGGGATTCTCGCTGGTGAAAGTCTCCCCGTCGAAATGGCCCACGAAGTATTGCTGGCCGGAACCCCCCGCAGGGCCACCGTTCCCGATGCCAACCAGCAACACCCAGCGGCTTTCGTCCTCGCCCTCCACCGGCAACTCGAAGAGATCGGGCGTCTCCCAGACGCCCTCGACGGAGCCGTGGCCGAAGCCAAAGCCGCCGCACGCCTCCCAGTCGATCAGATTGGGCGATCTGTAGAAGAGGATCAGTTGCCCCGCAGCCAGACACATCACCCAATGGCCGTTTTCCGGGGCAGCGTACCAGAAGACTTTAGGGTCGCGGAAGTCGCGCATACGGTTGGTGGGCGGCAGCACAGGATTGCCGGGGTATTTTGTCCACGTGCGCCCTTTGTCCAAACTGTAGGCCAGGCTCTGGCTTTGGGTCTGCATTTCACCGGCGCTCTGGTGGTGGGTGAAGATTGCCACCAGCGCTTCTGGGCCAAAACCGGCTGTGTTGCGCCAGTCGATGACCGCGCTGCCGGAGAAGATCATCCCGCTTTCGTCGGGAAAGAGGGCGATGGGCAGCTCGCTCCAGTTGACCAGGTCCGGGCTGACCGCGTGGCCCCAGTGCATCGGCCCCCATACAGTGCTTTCCGGGTGGTACTGGTAGAAGAGGTGATACTCGCCTTTGCAGTAGACCAGCCCGTTGGGGTCGTTGATCCAGTGGGCAGCGGGCGAGAAATGGAATTGGGGGCGATAGAGTTCGTTGCGGGTCATGTGGGCCTTTGTTTTCATTTCTGTTTCCCGCGCAGGCGTGCCGCGTGGAGGACGGCGATGGCGGTTGGGCGGGGATTTGTGCAAACAAAAAAGAGTTGCCAGGTTTCCCGCAATCTGGCAACTCTTTTCGATAGGCGAGGACGACTACTGCCCGCCTGTATTCAGCGTCGGCACAATACCGGGGCCGGGCAAAACGATTGTCGGTGTCGTACCTTCCGGCACGAAGATCACTTTGTCCGTCTGGTTGAGCGCGGCTGCATTGGCCCGGGCCATCAGCAGCGTCACATAGGCGGGCATGGAGTTGTACAGCTCGGCCAGGGCGGTTTCGCTGGCGATTTCCGCTTTCGCCAGTTCTGTGGCGGCCTGGGCTTTGGCCCGGTTGATCTCCAGGTCCTGCTGGGCAGCAAAAAGCTCGTTGTTCTTCTCGGCCTCGATCACCACCCGCTGGGCCTGCACCCGCTCCTGTTGCAGTTTGGCAAGGGTCGTCTCCTGGCGGGCCTGCTCCTGGATGCGGCTCTGGGCCACGCGGATTTCACCCTCCTGGCGAGCCTGCTCGGCGTTGGCCTGGGCGCTGGCGCGCAGGGTATCCTGGGCGGCCTTCTCGGTTTCCAGACGGCTCTGCACAATGGCATCCAACGCCACTTGCACAGCCGGTGAGAGGATCACATTGGGCACGACCACATTTTCGATGGTCAGGCCGAAGTTGGTCGCCAATACGCTGACTTCCTCGTCGATGCAGTTGCGCAGCACATCCCGGGCTGTGCCCACTACACTGTCGTCGAAGGTGCGGTCGCCCACGCAGACTTTCATGGCCTGGCGGGCCAGGTCCTGCACACGGGAGCTGGCCAGATCGTCGCTCAGGTAGATGCCCCGGTACTGTGCCCAGAGGTTGCGGATTGTATCCTTGCTGTTCACGCCAGGGCGGAAAATGTCACCGCTGACCACCAGGCCGATGCGCTGCTTGTCTTTGGTGATGAGCTCCTCGTCCTGGACGCTGAAGGGAATGCCCTGACTGGAGACCCGCTGGATGTCCACGTAGAGGCCCACATCCGAATAGACGCCGGGGCCGACCACATCTTTGATCTTGCCGCCCTGGAATTTGACGCCCACCTCCTGCTCGTTCACCCGTTCGAAGGCGTAATAGAACTGGCCGGCGAAGATGAGCAGAAAGAAGCCGATGACGACGACGATCACGGCGATGATAATGGGCGATCCGGAAAGTCTGTTGCGAGGGTTAGAAAGTGTACTCATAGATGCTCCTTATTTGTCCTTTGCAGAAGGGAGGAATACTCGAAAAAATAAGAACACGGATAACAGAATTTATGGATTTGCTTTTTCATCTTCCGTGACGCTCGACCGGTTTGATTGAATCTATATTCTACTCTGTGTAAGTCTTTTCATCCTATCTGCTCGCAGCCAGCGCGCAGATGCGCGGCCACTTGCCCCGCACTACGCAGAAGGTGTGGATGTGGTTGCAATAAAACGTAGGGCGGACTGTCAGTCCGCCCTACGAAAATACCCAATCTCCAATCGCTAATCGCTAATCGCCCCGATGGGGAACGACTCAGGCAGACCCGCGGCAATCTCGACTTCGCCCAGACCGCAGGTGGGCTGTCCCCAACCGCTGGCGCTCAGTATCTTGCCGGTAGCATCCGCAGCCATATCGAATACGATATTGTCGTCACCCGTGGGGCTGACGCCGCCAGGCACATTGTCCAGAGCCAGGGCATCCCGCACCTTCCAGGCGATGATGTGGTCTGTGCAGGAGCTATCCCCGCTGACGCCCAGGCCACCCAACAGCGCGCCATCCGTGTCATAGAGGGCCAGCCCACCGCCAAAGACATTGACACCACCCAGACGCAGGCCGGTCATCGGGTCGTTCTCCGTGCCGAAGTTCTTGGCCTGGCCAAAGTAGGCCACAGATGTATCCACCGGGTTGCTCTCTTGCAGGCCGAAGAGACTACCGCCGGGCTGCACCGCGCTGTAAAGATTGCCGGTACTCAGGGCCAGACCGGGCAGGCTGAAGGCGTTGGCCGTGTTGGCTTTCTGGGCAGAGATCACCCGGCTGCCCGGCCACTGGTCGCCCCGATCGGCGCCGGAGAAGGTGACGGCACAGACGACGCCATCCCGATCCACCAGTGTCCCCCACATGTGGAAGCCGAAGCCGCCGTTGTCCGCGCCCTCCACCACAGCCGCCAGCACTTCGGTCAGGCTGGCGTGATCGGGCAGGTTGGCGCAGCCATTCTCCGGCTCGTCCTCTTCCTCGGCAGGGGCTGCTTCTGTAGGGGTGGTGGGGGCCGCTGCTTCGCCGATAGGCTCGCCGACGACGTCGGTAAGATCGTTGTAGCGCACTACGGCACCAGTCCCAGGCGCGCCCACGCCGTTCACCGTCACAAAGCCATTGCCATTTTCGTCAAAACCGATGGATGTGGGGAAGGAGAGACCGTCCACCAGCACTTCCGAGGCCTCACCCGCGCGGATGCGCACAATCGCGCCGCTGTCGGGCACAGGGCCTTGATCCGTAAAGACACCAAACTGGACCGCGTAGAGTTCGCCATCCGGCCCTGTGCGCAGGTCGGTCAGCATTGTGAGACCAGTGGCATAGTCGCTGACCTCGCCGCTATCCGGGTCCACTGTCACCACTTTGGCCGCGCCGGGCAGGAAGGGGAAGCCGGGCAGAAGAGAGACGTAGATGGTCCCGTCCGCGCCAAAGGTGACACCGGTGGGAACCGGGTCTGACTCCAGCGCGCCGCCCCGCCCCGGATTGGGCAGGGGGCTGGGAACGCCATCAAAGACAGCCACAACGCTGACCTCACCGCTGGTCGGGTTGACACGCAGCAGCGTGTTGGCCCCAGCATCGGCCACGTAGAGAAGGCCATCGGGACCGGCGGCCAGGCCATAGGGATGGGATTCGACTACAAAACCATCCGGGTTGTTGGCTTTCTCCCCGGTCCAGGTGCGGGCCACTTCTTTGACATCCCCCTGGCGCACTTCCAGAATGGCTGCGGTGTTGGGCAGGGCTTCCTCGCTGGCCGCGGCCACCCAAACGCCGCTGGTGGCATAGAGTGCGCCGTTGAGAATTGCCAGACGTGCGCCGCCGGTCGTGTCGGTTCCGGCCACCACCGAAGGCAGTTTGGCAATCTCCGTCTGCTGGCCGTTGCCCGGAATCTGAATGACCCGGGCGGTATTGCCTACTTTGGCCGTGACCACTTCGCCGGTGTTCGGGTCCACGGCGCTGGCCTCGTTGATACCACCCACGCCAGAATCGATCACCCAAATGTTGCCGTTGCGGGTGACTAAAATCCCCTGGGGGCCGTTGAAGCCATCGGCAACCACAACGCCTGTGTCGCCAGTCGTTTCCTGGGCAACCGCCGCGCCGACCAATGCCACGGCAGAAAGGGACAACACAAGCGCCAAAATGACAATCCGTCGATTCCACATCCAAACGCTACTCATTTTCATGCAACTTCTCCTTTATTAACTTTGTACACACAATACGCACTTTGTTCTACTGTAGGGACGCTGCTTGCTGCGCCCGCT
>JACQGT010000025.1 GCA_016199425.1 Chloroflexota bacterium | reverse complement strand
TGCAGGCGGGCAAGGCGCGCTTTGTGGGCGTCTCCAACTTCAGCCGCGCCCAGTTGGAGGAAAGTATGGCCGTGCGCCGGGTGGATGTGGGTCAATACGGCTATCACCTCTTCGACCGGCGTATGGAGGCGGAGGTCTTCCCCTACTGTCTGGACAACGGCGTCGGGGTGATGGCCTACGGCTCGTTGGCCCACGGGCTGCTAGCCGGCGCCTTCACTCCCCAGACGACTTTTGCCGAAAGCGACTGGCGCTCGAAGGGCGGCCTCTTTGGGCTGAAGCTCTTTGCGCCGGAGAACTTCGCTGTCAATCTGGCGGTGGTGGAGGAGTTGAAGGCCCTGGCCGCGCGGCGGGGCAAGACAGTCGCCCATCTGGCCTTCCAGTGGGTGCTTTCCAACCCGGTGGTGAGCGTGGGGCTGATCGGCTTCCGCACCCCCGCGGAGGTAGAAGCCAGCGTAGGCGGGCTGTCGTGGACGCTCGGCAGCGAAGAACGCCAGGAAATTGACGCCATTTTCCAAAAGCACGGGGTGGACGCCGCGCCGCCCGTCTGGCTGGAGACGTAAAATAAAGGACACGGATTCTCACGGATTTTCAGGATTTGCACGGATTCAGCGTCCCATTCCTCTCCTTCAAAATCCGTGACTGTCGCAGGACTTATCCGTGCAAATCCCTGTCCATCCGTGAAAATCCGTGTCCATTCTTTTTGTATAGGAGGCATTGTTCTGTGGAAAAGTTTGCACCGTTGAATCTCAGCCCGGAGGAGATTATCGACTATACGCCGGAGTGGAATGGCGAGCGATTCGCCGATGGCCGCCCGAAGGTTCCCGACAACATTCTGCAGCGCATGCGCCTGGTGACGATCACCGAAGCCTGGGGCGTGCTGCGCGGCGAGGGCTTCCACCACCAGTACGAGGGTGGTTTTATCTGCACCCATCTGGGGCAGGTGCTGGTGGGCCGGGCGCTGACCGCAATGTACGTGCCTCGCCGCCCGGATATGCGGGTGCTGATGGAGGAGAAGGGCGCGCGCCTGGGCTGCGTGGGCGACCAGATTTCCTGGCCCATCGATATGCTCGCGCCGGGCGATGTCTACGTGGCCGACGTTTTTGGGAAGATCGAACAGGGCGCGGTGATCGGCGACAACCTGGCGACGAGCATCCTGGCCAAATCGGGCAACGGGGTGGTCCACGACGCGGCCATCCGGGACATCGACGGGGTAGAGGAGCTGCCCGGTTTTGTCAGCTTCTTCCGGGGTGTACATCCCAGCTACGCCTCGCCCACAATTATGCTGGCCGGGGTCAACTGCCCTACCCGCATCGGTCAGGTGACGGTCATGCCCGGCGATGTGGTGCTGGGACGCAAGGATGGGGTCGTCTTCGTGCCGCCCCACCTGGCCGAGAAGGTGGTGAAGACCTCCGAACTCATCCGTCTGCGTGACCGTTTTGGTAAGCAGCGGCTGCGGGAAGGGGTCTACACTCCCGGCGAGATCGACCGGCGCTGGGAAGATCACATCGAGGCCGACTTCTCCCGCTGGCTGGAGGCCCACATGGACGATCTGCCCGTGGACAAGGCCGCGATTCAGGAGTTGTTGCAGGAGAGGACGTGGTGAACGTATTGCGTATTTCGTATTGCGTAAGTAGTGGCGATGGTTTCGGTAATTGGCGTTGACGGGTCAGTATCGATCTGAATTTGCATCACTGATCGTTTACGGCCTAAACCCCTGATCAAAACGCAACACGAAATACGCAATACCTATCCCCACCAGAGCATTCATTCAACCCAACCATTCCCCCACAGGAGTCTTTCCCAATGCTACGTGTTTCCATCTTTTCCCACAACGCCGAACTGACCGACACCTTTTTGCGCCAGCGGGTGGCTCTGGGCGCGGACGCCATCGACTTCGGCGGTGACAGCGAAATGCCCGGTGTGGCCGAGCAGGGCTACCCGGATTTGGAGGGAGTGAAGGCGCTGCGCCGCCGCCTGCGCGCCCTGGGCGTGGATATCAACCGGGTGACGCTGCCCAACCTGACCGATGAGTTCGTGGAAAATCGGGTGGGCGCAGAGGACGAACTGGAGAATGTCTGCAAAGCCTTGCGGGTCTTCGGCCAGGCGCGCATCCCCATCGCTCGCCAGCGGGTGGAAGGGGACGTCTTCCCCCAGATGATGCGGCGCTCCCAGACGGCACACCGGGGCGGCTATCTGGCGCGAGCCGAGACACTTGTGCGCCAGCCGGTGGAGATTCCCTCTCCCGCCCAGCTACAGAAGTGGTGGGATCGCTTCTGCTACGCCTTCGAGCGGCTGGTCCCCATCGCCGAAGAATACGACATCAAACTGGCGGTCCACCCGTCGGACACGCCCAATGTGGACACCCCCTTTGGCGGCATCGGCTTCCACCGGGTGATCGACGCCTTCCCCAGCGCCAATGTGGGCTACGTCTACTGCATCGGCACCCGGGCCGAGGCGGGCGGCAGCGCGCTGGTGATGGACGAAATCAACAATTACGGGCGTAAGGGCAAAATTTTTATGGTCCACATGCGCAACGTGCGGGGCAGCCTGGCCAGCGCCAGCGGCTACGAAGAGACGCTGCTGGATGACGGCGACCTGAATATGATGAAAATCCTGCGCGAACTGGTGAAGGTCGGCTTCGAGGGCTGCATCAACCCGGACCACATCCCCTCCATTCCCGGCGACAACAGTACAAAGGACATCGGCTGGGGCTACTCGATTGGCTATGTCAAGGCGCTCATCACCGCGCTGGTTGCGTGACAAAAAGAACACGGATTGACACGGATACAACGGATTTTCACGGATAAGAGGGGGGCGCTGATTGCCGCAGAGAAACGCTGATCCAGAAAAAATCTGCGCAATCTGCGTTCATCTGCGAAAATCTGCGTCCAAAATCTTTCTTGAAATCCGTGAAAATCCATGCTATCCGTGTCAATCCGTGTTCTTCTTTTCCAAACTTAGAAAGGACCCCCTCGTATGTCTGCCGCCACCGAACACCGCTACAACCGCCTGACCTGGGCCGAGATGAACGACGCCATCGCCATGCAAAAGGTCGTCATCCTGCCCACCGGCTCCACCGAGCAGCACGGACGCCACCTGCCCCTGGACGTGGACGTTTTCCTCGTCGAGTCGGTCTGTCTGGAAGCGGGTCGCCGCGCCCCGGACAAAATTCTGGTGCTGCCGCCCATCGCCTACGGGCTGAACCGCCACCACATCGACTTCCCCGGCACCATCCACATCGAGCCGGATGTCTTCATCGCCTTTGGGCTGAACATCCTCAAGAGTGTGGCCTATCACGGCTTCACCCATCTGCTGCTGGTCAACGGCCACGGCTCCAACACGCCGCTCATTGACCTGATCGCCCGGTGCACGACCCTGGAAACCGATTCGGTGTGCGGCGCGCTGGGCTATTTCGGGCTGGCGATGGAGGCTTTCAACGCCGTGAAGGACACGGAAGTGATGGCCCACGCCGACGAGTTCGAGACCTCCCTCTACCTGCACCTGGCCCCGGAGCGGGTGCAGATGGACAAAGCCGCAGCCGACGACGACGTGCGCGGCAAGTATGTGAGTTCGGACAGCATCTACACCAACCCCGTGCGCTTCAACGACTACTGGGGGCGCTGGACAAAGCTGGGCGTACACGGCGACCCGACCACCGCCAGCGCAGAGAAGGGGCGGGCCATCTTCGAGGCCGCGGTGAGCGGGCTGATCGATGTGGCGACCGAATGGCAGAACTGGCCCATCGCCCAGCGCTCGGATCAGCACACCGGCCCCGTGCAGTCGCAGATTCGGTGGTAAGATAAGGAAGGACACGGATTTGCACGGATGGGATGGATTGTCACGGATAGGAATGGAACGCGGACGGAGCGGATGGGGCGGATGGGAGCGGATTTCTCGTTCCCATCGCTCCTGCGTGGGAACGGCTCTGCGACGCTCTGCGTCGGGTGGTGGCTGGCGGGTACGACGGCGTTGTGGACGCGGAGCGCCCGTTCGGGGTGCCCACGCGGGAGCGTGTGTACAAGATGACCCGTTCCTCGTTCCCATCGTTCCTGCGTGGGAACGGCTCTGCGACGCTCTGCGTCGGGTGGTGGCTGGCGGGTACGACGGCGTTGTGGACGCGGAACGCCCGTTCGGGGTGCCCACGCGGAAGCGTGTGTACGAGAGATGATGAACTTCCTACCCTTGGCGTTGGGAACGGCTCTGCGTCGGGAGGCGGGTCCGATTCCGGGAATGGACCAGAGGATTCTGCGTTGACAAACAGCGTGCGGTCCATTCCCGGAATCAGCGCGCGTCCCGGCCAGCGCCGTTGTGGACGTGGAGCGTCCGCCCGGAGTACCCACGCGGGAGCGTGGGCACGAGAGGTATGAATTTTCCATTCTTTGCGTTTCTTTGCGTTCTTGGCGGTGAAAATCAACTCCCCGGCCTGGGCGAGCTGATCCGCCGCGCCCTGGCCCTGGACCCGGCAGCCTACCGGCTGCTGGCGGGGGATGGCCGCGGCTTGGCTGTGGCCCTGCTGGTGGTGTTTCTGGCCGGGCTTTCCGAAGGGGTAGGCCAGAGTATCGTTCTCTTCATCAACCGCATCACCCCGAGGCGCTTTGTGCTCTCGTTGCTCCTCTCCGCAGCCACCCACGCCGTGGGCTATCTCTTCTGGGCGGCCACCATCTGGCTGGTGGGGATGCG
>JACQGT010000024.1 GCA_016199425.1 Chloroflexota bacterium | reverse complement strand
GGTTCAGGCTGGCCAGGCCGGTGAGGATGGGAAGATAGATGAGGAGGCTGAGGAGGAGGGAGTGGGTCATTGGGAATAGCGAATGGTGAATAGCGAATTGAGAATTGTGAATGGGCGACGTCGCCACCTGCAACCTGCTACCTGCCCCCCACAACCGGCACCCGCACGCTCCCCACAATCCCCGTCAGGATTTCCTCCGTCGTGCCGGCGCGCATCCAGAGTTCCGGGTTGAGGATCAGCCGGTGTACCAGCGCGGGGCCGACGTAGGCTTTGATGTCGTCGGGCAGCACGTAATCCCGGCCTTCCAGCGCGGCCTGGGCGCGGGAAAGTTTGAGCAGGGCCAGGGAACCCCGCGGGCTGGCCCCCACCGTCACCCGGCTGTGCTGGCGGGTGGCGTGGACCAGTTCGACGATGTAGCACTCCAGGTCCGGGTCCACGTAGACATCTTCCACAGACTGGCGCATCTCCAGCAGTGTCCCTGCGTCGATAACCGGTTTGAGCAGAAAGTCGTCGCTGCGCCGTTTGCGCCGCCGGCTGAGAATCTCCTGCTCCTCGGCCAGCGAGGGATACCCAATCGAAAGCTTGACCAGAAAACGGTCCAGTTGGGCTTCGGGCAGGGGAAACGTCCCCTCGTACTCGATGGGGTTTTGGGTGGCGATGACAACGAAAGGCAGGGGCAGAGCCATCGTCTCCCCTTCCAGTGTTACCTGATGCTCCTGCATCGCTTCCAGCAGCGCGGATTGGGTCTTGGGCGAGGCCCGGTTGATCTCGTCGGCCAGGATGATATTGGCGAAGATCGGCCCTTTGCGCAGCTCGAAATCGCCCCGGTTGCGGTTGTAGATATAGCTGCCTGTAATGTCGCCGGGCAACAGGTCCGGGGTGAATTGGATGCGCCGGAAGTCCAGCCCCAGCGCGATGGCGAAGCTATTGGCCGTCAACGTCTTGGCCAGGCCGGGGTAATCTTCCAGCAGAATGTGGCCGCCGGCCAGAATCGTCGCCATCATCTGGCGCAGGACAGCTCCTTTGCCCACAATGGCCTGCTCCACTTCGGCGATGACGGCATTGCTTAGCTCTGCAACTTTGCTCAATAACATCGGGGATTAGTCTCCGGCGAGTCGCCCTGTCTCCCGTTCCAGAAAAGCCACAACGACTTCCGGGTCCAGGTCCAGGGGATGGGATGGCTGGGAAGATTTGGTCTGCAAACGCTGGCGCAGAGTGAGGCTCTGGGCTGGCGGCAGTTTGGCGTCGAAATAGTTGGCGATGTCGGGCGTCAGTTTGTGTTCGTAGGGGGCGCGGCGCTTTTGCTGGCCCTGGCGCTCGTCCGGGCTGAGGGTCTCCTGGGCCAGTTTGCGCAGGGATTGGGCCAGATTCCAACGGGCGAAGCGCTGGGTTTCGGCCCGTTCCAACAGCCCCATCCAGCGGCGTACCTGCCCCTGAGAGGGGTAACGCTTCTCCGGGACGGTGGACGGTCTGCGTTCTCCGCCGCCCAGACTGCGCAGAATCAAGACCAGCGCCACAAAGAGCAGAACACCCCAGAAGACGCTCTGGTGCAGGCTGCTCAATACCAGCCCGGCAAACCAGAGGACGTAGAGCAGGGGCTGGATCAGCATATCCTGCAGGAAATTGTCCAGCGCAAGGACGAGAACGGCGGTGACCAGCAGGACGACAGCCAGGGGTAGATAACGTCGCATCAGGCCCGCGCTCCGTAGGCTTGCACAATCGCCTGCAAGCATTCGCTGGCTTCCTGGGCTGCTTTGCCTGTGCTGCCCTGGCTGCCATAGCGCACCCCTTCAAAGAGGCGGGTGAGGCGGTGGATGTGTTCATCGCGCAGGCCCGCCGCGGCCAGTTGGCTCTCAAACTCTCTGGGCGTCATGGCCTGTCGTCGCTCCACCCGATGGCTCTCTTTCAGCACTGCGCTCATCTGCACATAACAGCGCAGCACCACATCCCGCAGATCGCCGCCCGCCTCCAACTCGGTCAGGGCGCTGGCGGCCTCCTCTACCAGCAGGGATTGAGGATCGGGTTTAGGACGCAGCCGTTGCCACAGATACCAGAAGAGGAAGAAAAAAGCCAGGGCCACGACTCCACTCACAGCCCAGGTGAGCCAGAGCGGTGGGTCGGTAACAAAAGGCGGCGGTTCGGGCAGGGTCGCCGGGGCCGCTTCGCCCAAGTCCATCATACCTTCCATCACTGGCGTCTCTCGGGGCTGCTCCTGCAAGCGGTCTCGGTAACGATCGGCAATAAAGAGAATCAGCACCACCAGAATCAACGTCGTAAAGAGCCGCCGCCGGCCTTCGGGCGAGACTACGGCATAGGCCAGTGTGAAGAGAAGCAGCAGCCAAAAGGCGATGCGCATCCAGGGCTGAATGGTCGCTGTTCCTGCCAGTCCTTCCTGGGGTGGAATCCGCGGCAGAGAGAGATTGCCCAGCAGCAACCCCAGCAGGTCCAGATCCCGGCCCGCCTCGAAGCGCAGCCCGCCCATCCCCGCGGCCAGCAGAAGAAGCGCGGCCAGGGCAAGGGCAAGTTGGATGAGGGTGGTGGTGCGCTGGTTGAGATTCATAAAGTGTATTGCGTATTTCGTATTG
>JACQGT010000023.1 GCA_016199425.1 Chloroflexota bacterium | reverse complement strand
CCGGAATCAGAAAATTCGCGCCCCCAATCTGAAATAGACCCTGGATAAGTGCGCGGTTCTCTATCTGGCGGAAAAGTAGTAAAATAGTACTTGACAATCGTTTCTCGAGCAAGCCGACTTATTATGAATTGGAGCATCGAATGAGCGACGCAACCCGGCCCTGCGGGGCGCTGACAAAAGCGGGCGAATCCTGCAAGAACAACGCGCAGGAAGGATCGGACTATTGCCACATCCACCGCAACTATGCCCCGGCGACGGTAGAGAGTGCCGCCCCGGCGCAGCCGCAACCCGCGGCACCCCAAGCCGCCTCTGGGATAGATCGGGAGGAGTTCCGCAAGCTGGTGGCGGAACTCAACGGGCTGGCCGAACAATTGCGCGCCATCGACGCTCGCTTTACGCCTCCGCCATTGACGCTGGAGGGACTGGGGACGCTGCTGCAGGAGAACATCTACCGCTTCACCCCCCAGGCCCAGCGAGAGATCATCGACACCCTGCGCTCCAGCTTTGCCGGTACAACGAAGGAAGATTTGGTCAACCCGGAGACGTGGAAAGGTTTCTGGTTTGTGCTGAACTATATGGCCCAGAACCAGAAGCAGGAAGTGCTGGCGAAAATCAACCGCCAGTTGGAGCGGATTCCCGGTTTTGCCCTGCTGGGCGACCTGGCGGCTGGGCTGAAGGATGCCAAACCCAGCGACTTTCTGGAGCCGGAGACGTGGAAGGGGCTATATTACATCCTCAACTACTCGGCCAAGACGCAGATTGAGCAGATGAAGCGACGTGCTGGCTGAACTCTCCGCTGGTGCGGTCGTTTCTGTGGATAAGCCAGTCGTATTAGCCTAAAAATGAGACAGGGGCGCTGCTTGCAGCGCCCCTGTTGTTATCCCTCCCCACGCTGGCGTTTGTAATGGCTGCGCGCTTTGGCCCGGTTGCCGCAATCTTCCATCGAAGTGGACACATTCGTGGATCGGCGGAATTCGGGCAGGAGGGGCGGGATGACTTCGTTGGGGATGCGGGGGTTGAGGTTCGCATTCTCAAATCATTAGCAGGGATATCTTATCGTCGGCGCTCGTCGCGCCGTCTGCCAGCCATGCCCCGGCATAGCCCAGAAGCCGTCCAGATAGTCCGGTTCGATCTGCCCGGCCCGGTAGCGCAGATGGGCCTGGGCCAGGGTGCGCACCTCCGCGGCTAGGGGATTGTTGGCGGCCCGGAGGATTGTGTGGCAGGTGTGGAGCGCCAGGAAAGTATCGACTGTGCGGTCCAGGGGATGGGCGAGCAGGTGTTGGGCAACTCCGGCGGCCTGGGCGCACGCCCCCGTGAGGTCGCCGCTTTGGAACGCGGCCTGGGCCAGACCGGCCAGGGGTTCCTGCGCCCGATTGTCCATTTCCAGCCGCAGGAGAATCTCGGCGGAGCGCTGGAAGTCGGGGATGGCCTCCCATTCCCGGCCCAGACGCAGGCGGGCATAGCCCCGGCAGGTGAGGGAATGGGCGATCTGGCGCTCCTCGCCAAAGGCTTCGCTCCCCACAATCCCTTCGGATGCCCGCGCTTCCGCCTCCTGCCAGTTGCCTTCGTAGAAGGCGATCCACCCCAGCGCGGTGATAGTCTTCACCATCCAGAGTTGCTGTTTCTGCTCACGGAGTCGGCCCAAAGCCTGCTTCTGAGTAACTTCGGCTTCGTCCAGCCGCCCCTGCTGAAGCAGCCAGAAGCCCCGGTAGTTGAGTAAGATGGGCCGATTCGGTTCGTCCTGCAACTTCTGGACGATAGCCTGGGTCTGGGTGAGACACTCTTGCGCCTGCCGGCAGTCCCCCTGGCAGGTGTAGAGCATCACCAAATTGCGTCGGATCAACATTACGGTTGTCTGATGACCGATTTGCTCGCCAATCCGCAGTCCCTGGGTAAAGTGTTCCAGCGCATCCGCATAGTTGCCTGCCCCCTGTGCAATCGGTAAGTAGCCTAATTTGTTCAGGATATTGACTTCCCCGATGGCGTCGCCCGCTTCTCGATAGAGACGCAGAGATTCGTCCAAAATGCTGAGAAGATGCCTTGCGCTGCCCCCGTTGAACATTTGCAGGGCGGCTTGGCGCTCCAGAGAGGCCGCGGCCAGGGCGGGCCTACCCGCAGCCAGCGCTGCCGCCTCTCCTCTTTCCAACAAAGCCTGGGCCTCGTCAAAGCGGCCATGCCCCCACAACTCGTGCCCCGTGCGCATCAGCGCTTCCGCCTCCAACACCTGATCCCCGGACGCCTGGGCAAGGGCGACAGCTTCCTTTCCATACTTCACGGCGTGGCTGCTGTCCCCCAGCAAAGACTCCTGGTAATGCTGGGCAAGCCGTAGCCGGGCGCGGCGACGGCTTGCCTCCGGGCTGCCGTCGTCCAGCCGTTCAACTATATGGCATAGCTGTGAAAGATCGGCCAGCCATTCGTCCGTGCGCCGGGCCGTCCGGTTGATTTCCTCCCGCTCGGCCAGGAGGGGGTAGACAGCAGCGTCGCCCGCGCTTTCGGCCAGAGCGATGGCTGCGCTCAGATAGTCGGCGGCCTCGGCGTGGGCGTAGCGTTCCAGAGCCACAGCCGCGGCCTGGCGGTAGTAGCCGATGGCCGCCAGGCTCTCTCCCGCGCTGGCGAAGTGATGGCCCAACTGCCCCTGCACCGGCCCCAATTCCTCTGCGTGGACCCGCAGCAGCGCCTCCCCGGCCCGGCGATGGAGCAGACGGCGGCGGGCCTGGCTGATCACCCCGTAGGCCACATCCCGGATGCGGTCGTGGCTGAAGTCGTAGCCCTCGCCGCTCACCTCCCGGATGACCCGCTGCCGCCACAGTTCATCCAGCCCATCTACCAACTTTGCCTCGTCCAGCCCACAGGCCCTGACCAGCACGGGATAGGTGAAAGATCGCCCCAGCACCGCGGCCTGGGCCGCAATCTCTCGCGCTTCCTGCGACAGCCGGGCCAGCCGGGATTCGATAACCGCCTGGAGTTTGGGAGGCAGAGAGGCGATCAGCGAACGGCGATCAGCGAACGGGAGCGAAGCGTTTGCCCCAGTCGCCGTTCGCCAGTCGCCGTTCCCCGCCCTGATCATCTCCACCACAAAGAGGGGATTGCCGCCGGAATCGCCGTGGAGACGCCGGGTTGCGGCTGCGTCCAGAGACTCGCCGCGGGTCTGCGCCGCCAGTTGGCCCGTCTCCTCGGCGGTGAGGGGTGGGAGGGGGAGGTGGGTCAATTGGCCCTGGCCGGCCGCTTCGCTGATTACCGTTTGCAGGGCCGGGT
>JACQGT010000111.1 GCA_016199425.1 Chloroflexota bacterium | reverse complement strand
GGAGGGAGCATCCTCAGATGCGGGTCCACAGCGGTAGACCCGCTCTGAGGATGCTCCCTCCACGCTTAACTTAATGACATTGACTGCTCACTGCAATTCCCCGCCCCACCACAAAGACCAATTCGTTGGCAAAATCCAACCGGGTAGTCGTTGCGTCCCATCCCTCTGTCAGTTCGGCAAAACGGGCGGCGTAGGTGGATTCCATCCCCTTTTGCCGTCCACCCAAACTGCGGCTGGGGAAAGAGACGACCAGATGGCGCGCCTGGACTTGCCCCAGCAGCTTTGCCCCCGCGTCTTTCTCCATCTGTTCCAAACAGGGAATCGTCTTGAGAATCAGCGCCAGGTCCACGGGATCGGCTGGGCAGTCGGTCAGGACGTTGCGCGTCTCAGCCCGGCCAGCAACCCCGGTCAGCCGGAAGAAATCATTGAGGAAGGTAATCTGATCGGAGAAGATGTCCACGGCCAGATAAAAAGCGTCGGCGGCCAGGGGCATCCAGGGGTGCGCGAGAGGATTGAGACCACAGGCAATGTCTAAAACCGAGTGGACCGGCGGCAGGAGAGCGAAGATACGGGTGTAGAAATCATCGAGAAAGGGCAGCCGTTCGCTGGTAGATGCGTGGGCTGTCATCAGCCGGCGGAGCAGCGGCTGTCGGGCCGTCGCATCCGGCCACGCCATTTGAAGCTCGGCCAGCCAGCGGTCATACTCCATGCGTCCGCTCTGATAGACTGCCGCGCTACGGTGAAGCTGGTTTTTGGTGGCCTTCACCGCCTCTTTGTGGCTGCGCCCTTTGCTCAACTCTGCGGCAGCAATGGCCTCCACCAATTCCGGCGCGATGGCCTGATACTTGCGGCTGTTCAACACCGCGGCGGCAACGGAGTGTACGAGAGTGGTCATTGGGTGGCGGGTGGCAGGTGGAGAGTGGCAGGTGGCGGGTGGCGGGTGGCAGGTGGAGAGTGATCCGTCTACCTGCAACTTGCAACTTGCCACTCTAATACGCCGCTTTGAGCGCACGCTGAATATCGCGTTTGGCGTCCCGGTTGGCGATGTCCTGGCGCTTGTCGAACTGTTGTTTGCCCTGGGCCAGGGCGATCTCCACTTTGGCCCGCCCGGCCTCATTAATGTACATGCGCAGAGGCACAATCGTCCAGTTGCGTTGGGTCGCTTCTGCGTGCAACTGGTTGATCTGCCGCCGGTGCAGCAGTAGTTTGCGCCGCCGGGTCTCCTCGTGGTTCTGCCGGTTGCCCTGTTCGTAGTGGGCAATGTGGACATTCATCAGCCACGCTTCCCCATCCCGCACCAGCACAAAGCCGTCGCGCAGATTCACCTGGCCCAGACGCACGGATTTGATCTCCGTGCCGGTCAGAACAATGCCCGCCTCGAATGTTTCTTCGATATGATAGTCATGGCGCGCCTTGCGGTTGCTGGCAACCGTGCGCGGTCCATGCGCCTGTTTATCTTTGTCGTTCTTTTTTGCCATTATTGCCCCGTTTCCAGCAGTTCAATTGCCCGGTCCAACTGGGGGTCTTCGTCGGCTTCGATCTGTTCGTCGGTGATCTCCACAACGATGTCCGGGTCCAGGCCGGTGCCGTCGATGGAACGGTCCGCCGGGGTATACCAGCGGGCAATCGTCACCCGCATCAGGCTGCCGTCGCTGAGGGTGTGGGGCAATTGGACGCTGCCCTTGCCAAAGGTGGTTGTGCCGATAAGGACGGCCCGGCCTGCATCCTGGAGCGCACCGGCCACAATCTCGCTGGCGCTGGCGCTGCCCTCGTCTACCAGCAGGACAATGGGCAACTTCGCGTTGATTTCAGCCCGACCTTCGGTGTCGTAAATTTGCTCCTGGCCGTCGCTAAAGCGTTCGATCAACACCTGTTCGTCCTGCAGGAAGATGCTGGAAACCCGCACGGCTTCCCGCAGCAGACCGCCGGGGTTGCCGCGCAGGTCAAAGATCAGGCCGCGCAGATTCTTGTCTGTGGCCTCTGTCACCGCATCCCGCAGCCGTCGCCCCGCGTCGTCGGAGAAGCGGCTGAGGCGAATGTAGGCAATGTCTTCGTCCTGGCCGTAGGTATCGCTGAAGACAATCGGGATTTGAATTACGTCGCGCACGACCGTCACTTCGAAGGTCTCGTTGCGGCTGGGACGCTCAATCGTCAGCACCACCGACGAGCCTTTTGGCCCCTTAATTTTGCTGATGGCCTCGTTCAGATCGGCCATCTTGGAGACAGGCTCGCCATCGATAGCGGTGATCAGATCGTTGCGGCGCAGCCCGGCGTTCCAGGCGGGCTGGTTCTCGAAAGGCTCTACCAGACGCACGGCGCCCCGATCCTCCACCCATTCGACGGTGGCGCCGATGCCTTCAAAACTGCCGTCCATACTTTCCAGGAAGTTCCTGGCCTGGTCGGGGGTCATGAAGCTGGTGTTGGGATCGTCCAGAAGGTTCAGCACGCCCCGGATTGCGCCGTAGCTCCGCTCCTGGCCGGTGGGCAGATCGCCGTAGAAGTCCCGTTCCAACAGCCCCATCGCCTCCCAGAAGATATCCATATCTTCGTCGCTCAGCCCCCGCTCTGGGGCAACCGACGCGGCATCCTCCGCCGAGACAGCCGGGGCGGAGGCGCGGGGCGCACTGTTTCCACCGAAGCGGCCAAAGGCAAAGCCGAGGCCCGTACCCAGGGAAAAGGCAACGGCGACCACCAGCAACAGTCCGCAGCCGATGGCGAGGT
>JACQGT010000100.1 GCA_016199425.1 Chloroflexota bacterium | reverse complement strand
TAACGCAAGCTGTCAGCTTGTGTTACACAAGTGGTGTAAACCGATGACGATGACGGCCAAACCGTTGAAACGAACCCATACGACGACTACCAATCCCGACAACTGGCTGGTCACTATCGTCCAGCGTATCAATCCTACCTGGTGGCCGCTGCTCCTGCGTCTTTCTGACCTGTTTTTGATTGTTGTGGCTTTCCTGCTCTCCTATTGGGTGCGCTATCGTTTGCAGTGGTTCCGGGCTGTCGATCCTGCGTTTCAGACCGATTTTGATACGTATCTGCCCTTTTCTGTTGCCCTCGTTGCGATTCTCTTCGTCTCGTTCAGCTTCTCCGGCGTCTACCGTCGCCGCCGGGACCGGGGCTGGTTGGAGGAAGTCTACACTATCGCCACCTCCACAACCCTGGGTGTGGTGACACTAATTATCCTCAACCTGATCTTTGGCGAGCTCTCCTACAGCCGCCTGATCTTCCTCTACGCGGCGGTCTTTGTCGTTCTGCTGCTGGGCATCAGCCGGGTCGTGATCCTTGTAGTGCGGGGCTATCTGCGGGCCAGGGGTGTGGCTGTGCAGCGGGTGGTATTGGTGGGCGCGGGGGATGTGGGCCGGATGGTCATGCGCAATATCGCGGCCCGTCCCAGCCTGGGCTACCGGCTCATCGGTTTTCTGGACGACAACCCCAGCAAAAGCTCCACAGACATCGGGCGCTTCAAAGCCCTCGGCCCTCTGGACAACTTCGAGCAGGTGCTGGCCGCCTATCCGGTGGACGAAGCCATCATTTGCCTGCCCTGGCAGAGCCATCGCACAGTGGCCCGCCTGCTCAACCAGTGCGAACAGAGCGGGGTGCGGGCGCACATTGTGCCTGACCTCTTCCAGTTGACCAAAAACCAGATGCGGGTGGAGGACCTGAATGGGGTGCCATTGATCAGCACCCGGGACATCTCCATCGCCGGGTGGAATCTGATCTTCAAGCGGATTCTGGACCTGGCAATCATCTCCATCGGCTCTATTTTTGCTCTGCCTGTGGGTTTGTTGATTGCCCTCGCCATTCGCCTGGATTCGCCCGGACCTGTTATTTATAGCCAGACCCGGGTGGGCAAAAATGGCAAACATTTCGCCATCTACAAATTCCGTTCGATGGTGGAGAACGCGGAGGAGCGCCTGGAGGAGATCGCCGCGCTCAACGAAGCAACCGGCCCCCTTTTCAAAGTGCGGGATGATCCCCGGCGCACACGGGTAGGACGTTTCCTGCGCCGTTTCAGCCTGGACGAATTGCCCCAGATCATCAACGTTTTTCGCGGGGAGATGAGTTTTATCGGCCCCCGTCCCAATCTGCCCGAAGAGGTGGATCAGTACAAAGAGTGGCACAAAAAGCGGCTCTCGGTCAGCCCCGGCATGACCGGTCTCTGGCAGGTGAACGGGCGCAGCGATCTGACTTTTGACGAGATGGTGCTGCTGGATATCTACTATGCGGAGAACTGGAGTCTGGGGATGGACCTGGGCATTCTGTTGATGACCGGGCCCCGGGTGCTCTTTGCCAAGGGGGCTTACTAAAAGAAGGACGCAGATTTTTATGATTTGGATTGATCAGCGCTGATCAATCCAAATCATAAAAATCTGCGTCCGCCTTTTCTGCTGGGATCGCCGCCCGCACCAGTGGCCGAATCTTGGCGGTTCCTTCGCTGTTCCAGGCGCGATAGGCCGCCACTGATGTTCGCATGGCTGCCAACTGCTCCGGCTGGTTGAGAAGGATGCGGATCAGCAGCATCTGTTCCTCTCTGGTCAACGCCACCCAGCCCAACCCGTAGGCGCGAATCATTTCCAGGTTGCCCTCCTCCTGGCCGGGGATAAAGGCGGTTGCCAGAAAGGGCTTGCCCAGCGTCACCGCCTCAAAGAGCATATTGGGGCCGGCTTTGCCCATCACCAGATCAGCGCAGGCCATCCAGGGCGCGATGGCTTTGGTAAACGAAAGGACGTGACAGCCCGCTCGCCCCTGAAATGTCTGTTGTAGACGGCTGTTTGTCCCCACCGCCAGGATGAGTTGGATGGCGGGTTGGCCGTCCCTTTCGGTCAGGGCCAACAACTCCTCGACTGTCCGGGCAAAACCAGCACTCCCTTCGCCCCCTCCTTGCAGGAAGATTGTCAGCCGTTGGCGGCTGAAGCCGGTCGCGACCCAGGCCTGCTCTGCCGCATCGCTATCTGGCGCGTAGAATTGGCGGCGGGTAGGCCAACCGATCAGGTGGGTCCGCTGGGGTTGGACCTGTGCAGCCAGCGCCTGGGTATAGGCTTCCCGGCTGGGGGCCAGATTCAGCGCCGCGTCTTTCACCGCCAGCCAGGCCCAGTGCAATGTGCGGGGATCGGAATAGAGTAGAATAAGTGGGATTTCCCGGCTGGCGGCTCTGGTTGCCTGCTGCACGGAATAGGAAAAGAAGGGGTAGGTGGAGAGAATGGCTGCGGGCTGCTCCTGGGCGATGAGGGAGCGTAGCCGGGGTTGGATCAGGCGGCTGAACAGCTTGTGGGCGACCGCGGCTCGGGCCGGTGTGTTGAAAAGCTGAAACTCGGCGCTCCACAGCCAGAGGGCGTAGCGACTGACCAGCCGATAGTGCTGGTGGATCCAGCCGGGTTGAGGATCGACAATCGCGCTGGTGAAATCGTCGGCCAGCAAATCAGCCAGAGATTCGGCCAGACTCACGTGGCCGCCGCCGGTCTTGGAGGTGAGGATCAGCAGATGGCTTGGATTGGTCACGGCAGGTTCGATTTGTGGGATAGGGTGATGGGATAATGGGTGAGGCAACGCTCAATTACCAGCTTGCCGGATCGGGGCCGCCGCTGTTGCTGGTCCACGGCTTTGGCGTCAGTTTCAATATCTGGCGGGAACTGTCTCCACATCTGACAGAACACTTCCGTCTGGTGATGATCGAATTGCCCGGCATTGGAGACTCGCCCTCGCCTGACGGCTGCTCGTACACGGCTGCCAGCATCGCTGCTATGGAGAGTGTACGCCAGAAATTAGCGATTCCCAAATGGTCGGTTCTGGCCTATTCTCTCGGTGTAGGCGTGGCCGCAGCTTATGCCTCTGCCTATCCCCAACAGATAGGCGCTGTTGTTCTGCTCTGCCCGCCGCTGTTGAAGGGCTGGCGCTGGTGGAGCTTGCGTTCTCTGCTCCGGCTGGACAGCCGCCAGCCTGCCACTGGCGATTGGCTTCTCTCTGGCTGGCGGCTCTATTGGCTGGTGGCGCTGATCGGCTTCAACGGGCGGCCCTGTCGTCTAATCGGGGAATGGGTGGATGAGATCGCTGCCCAGCCACGGTCTGTTCTTAAAGCATTCCTGCGGGAATTTCCTCCTGTGCAACAACTGCTGGCCCAGGCAGGCGACCATACGCTGCTGCTCTGCGGCAAAGGCGATTTTGTCTCCACCCGTCCACCGCGCAGAGGGGTGAATGTGGCTTTCTTTGCCGGCGATCACAGCGGGCCGGTACAGATGGCTCAACCCGTCGCCGCCCAGGTGATCGATTTTCTGGCGTGGTAGGGCGCTGCTGGCTGCGCCCGACGTATAGCGGGCGCAGCCAGCAGCGCCCCTACGAACCGGTGTTGGAGTCGGGCGCAGCCAGCAGCGCCCCTACACGATACTCTTTTCGGATGGTCTCATGCAGCGTGTATTGATTCTGATGAGTGATACGGGTGGGGGCCATCGGGCCAGCGCCCAGGCACTGGCCACCGCCTTTGGCGAACGCTATGGCGACCGCTTCAATGTACAGGTGATCGATCTGTGGAGCCACTATACGCCCTGGCCTGTCAATCAGGTTCCTAAAAGCTACCGTACACTGGTTACGGATGCCCTCTGGTTGTGGAAGCTGGCCTGGCGGGCCAGTGAACGGGATTGGCTGACCGAACCGGGGCTGCGTCTGGTGGGGCGGCTTGTGCGCCGGGCCATGCGTCGCGCCTTTGATGAGTATCAGCCCGACGTTGTGATTTCTGTTCATCCGCTCATGCAGCACGCGCCCCTCGGTCTTTTACGTCACAGACTGAAATCGCCTATCCCTTTCGTCACTGTCGTCACCGATCTGATCTCCATTGCCCCGGTCTGGTATCACCGGGAGGTGGACCGCTGCTTTGTTGCCAGCCAGGAGGCTGTGCGCCGGGCCAAACTGGCCGGACTGGGAGACGAGCAGATTCGTCTCTATGGACTGCCCGTCCGCCCGGCCTTTGCCCGACCTGTGGGGGAGAAAAAATCCCTGCGCCTCTCTCTCGGCCTGGAAGCAGATTGTATGACCGCTCTGCTGGTGGGCGGCGGCGAGGGGATGGGTCCAGTGGGAGAAATTGCCCGGTCTATGGCGGCGCGGCTGGCGGCAGATGGCCGGGCCGCGCAACTGGTGGTCATCTGCGGGCGCAACGAGGCGCTACGCCGGGAATTGGCCGCGCATCGTTGGCCTCTGCCCGTGCGGGTGGAGGGCTTTGTGCAGAATATGCCCGAATGGATGGCAGCCAGCGATTGCGTCGTCACCAAAGCCGGACCGGGCACTATCGCCGAGGCGCTGATCTGCGGGCTGCCGATTCTGCTCACCGGCTTCATCCCTGGCCAGGAAGAGGGCAATGTACCTTTTGTGGTGGAGAACGGGGTGGGGATCTACAGCGAAAGCCCGGCGCAGATCGGGGCGATCCTCAGCCGCTGGTTTGGGCCAGAGCGGGAACGGCTGGCCGCGATGGGGGCAAAGGCGAAAACGATGGGCCGTCCCCAGGCGACGTTTGAGATTGTGGAGGAGATTGCGAGACTGCTGGGGGAATGAAGATCTGCCAGGTTTCGGAAAACCTGGCAGATCTTTGCGTCAGCGCCACTGGTTCAGCCAGCGCACCTGACCGATCCATTCCTCGGCGCTGGTTTCGGACAACACTCTGTCTACTGAGTGAATGAGACCGGAAAGAGTCCACGCATTCTGCTCGGCCAGCAAAATACCGGCGTGGGCGTGTTCTTGCGCCAGAGGCATGAAATCTTTGATGTTGAAGGTGAAGATGATCCTGCCTCTCTGGGTAGCTTCTGTGAGTTGCACCTCGTCGTCGGCGTCTTCCACAATCCACTCGTTTGGCGTTCGGGTAACGTCGTGCCCCCGTTCGCCCAGAGCCTTTACCAGGATTTTTGAAGAAGCATCAGCGTCAATGTGTAGCTTCGGCTTCGACATATGGCGTCTTCCTTGCATATTCCTGGGCTATATTTGCTTCTTCGGTGAGATGCGCATCGATTTCGTTTCGATGTGCATCATAGAAAGCCAATGCCTCCTGCACTGCGCTTTCGCTGACAGGCCACTCGTCAGCGATCTGCTCTGCCGACATTTCCCAGTATTTGTACGCCACCACCAGCGTCTTCACGCGCAGATTCGTCCCCCGAATCATCGGCTGCATCGCCCCGGAACCACCTCGCCGGTAGGTGATGAGGGGAAAGCGCGGATCATCCAGCGTCTGCCTTAATCCGCCGACTTTTTCCGCCACCGCCCATTGGATGAACTGATTGAGAGAAACCCCCTGCTGCTTTGCCATTAACTCTGCCTCCTGTTTGAGTTCTACGGGCAGATTCAATGCGTAGCGAGCCATTTTTTGCTCCTTTCTTCTCACGCGCATCACTGGCCACATCATATATGATGTGGCCAGTGATGTCAAAGAATCGCAGACATTCGAACCAGCACTCTTTCGCTCGCAAACGCAAAATGTGAGTAGCGATACAGGACTAGCGCAGGTTGAGTAGGATGGGGCTGTTTCCAGCCGTATCGAAACCAAGCGGGTGGACTCGTTCATGCCCGTTGACCCGGTCGCTTGATTTCGATACGCCTCGAAGTCTCGGCTACTC
>JACQGT010000107.1 GCA_016199425.1 Chloroflexota bacterium | reverse complement strand
CTTTGCCTTCCGCCTCCATCAATGCAAACTCGATATTCAGGTCCGTACCTTCAAAGAGCACAAACGTGTCTTTGAATCGAATATATCGAATTAATTTACGGGCTTCGAGTTCAGCCAAAACACCAGAAACATCGTCCAGACCAAGCGCAAGACGTCCATATTCGATCAAAAACGACGGATTAATTTTCGTTCCGTCTGGTGCAAAAATGCCCAGAAGTCCGATAACTTTCAGGAGTTTAATGGCCGTATGTACTGATTCTTCCGACAGCTCGGCTTCGGCCCGCTCCTGCGTCCGACGGCTTGCCCCCCACTGAGCATAATGAGGATTGTGAACTGAATTGATCAGACTCTCGTAGTTATGTGCTAGGTAGTCATAGACACAGACGAGATTGTAGTACGGGTGTTTCTGCGCATCGTAATCGTTGATCCCCAAATAGTCATTCGCATTCAAAAACGTAAAAAGCGAACGTTCGTTCTGCCCGTATTGCTGCAGGGCTTGTGTCAGCACAGAGGCAGATAAAATGTCAAAGGGAAGTAGCTTGCTGGCAAAGTCAGTAGACAACCGATGCCGATGGGGAAATGCGGCAGACAGATCAATCGTTTCCAACAAAACAGCCAATTCATCAGCGGAGCGCGGCTGATGCCCATTCTTGGAGAAATTGGTGGCTAACTCTAGGAGTTGCTCTACAGGTTCATTGAAGGTCAGTTCTTTGAGACGGCCTTTGACCTTTTCCCATTCTTCCCGTTGATCCCTGTTCAAACCAGCAGCATACGTGCTGAAGTTCTGGTGTAGAACAGTGATCAGGATGATATGCTGTGATGAGTCATTGACAAACTCGGCCAATCGCTGTATGAAGTAAAGTTCTTCTTCTGGCTTGAACCGGGAAGCATACTCCAAAAACTTACCAAACTCATCAATGACAATGCCTAAGCCCAATCCTCGACTCTGTACATCATTGTAGGCTTGCGTTAATGCATTGAAGATCAAAGTGGCTTTAGCTACAACCCCCAAGTGGTTGGCTAATGCGTCCATAAGTGATGCATAGGAGCCAACGATATTGATGAATTCTATGCCCTGTAGCTTCCCGATATGGCCATTTGGAGCAGGAAAAATACGCTGTTTGCCTGACAGCGACTTCTCCAGCGCAAGTAAGAATGCTGATTTGCCTGTTCCGTAGGAACCAATAACACTAAACGCGTGGATTCCGACTGCGTAATCAGCCAGTATCTGACCGTAGATGCGATGGGCGTTTGCAGTCGGTATATATTGAATTTCCTGGCTCGTGTCTCGAATCAGGTTAATTGAGGGAGAAAACTTGGGCGTTGCGATAGTAATGGTCCAAAACTGTGTATGGGTCCGGCCGTTTGGAAAACTGAATCTCTTTGATACCGGCATCATCCGTAAATATGACTTGTGGGAATTTTTGGGCAATCAACTCTGCATGCCTTTGAAGCCCATCCCGGTTCAAAGCAAATACATTCCCCATATTATTGGGATCAGCCATAAGGCGAGAAAAGGAAATGGACTGCCCATCATTTTGCTGGAGTATAGCAAATAAGATGACTTCTGTTGGAATTGTTATCCGGTCTTTACTTTCAATGCGATAGACAGTACCCCCATCCGCTTTGGATCGAGTCATTCGTTGAATGAGGTCGATATCAATCAGTAGTGAGGAAAAATCATCTTCAGGGTTGGCACCTCGGTCTGCAGGACGCGAGTAGGTACGAATAAGGACGTCAACATCCGAGCGCAACGTACGCAGGCTAATCGTATAATCATTCTCACCACATTTGCGGTTCAGATAATTGGTGAATTGTTCGCGAGTGAATTCAATGCGTTGTTTACGAAACTCGTTGAAGGCGAATTGATAGATTGTAGCCCGGCCTGTAGAAACCAGCAAGTAGTGCAGCAACCACAGCGTGCCTGTATCTTCTAAGAAAGGGTCTTTACCCTCTGGCCCGAACACAAAATGAGCTATCTCAGTCAGTTCTAAACCTTCACTGAGGAGTCCGAAACTTCTCATCCAGAATTGGATTGAGGTCACCATATTTTTTCCGACGCCAAGCCGGACAATAGAGTCGTCGTCGGAAAACTTGTGACCACTTGCAACAAAATCATATCCCTTCTTCAGCCAGAATTGTCGGCAGGGGAATGATTCGTGACCCGAAAACGTAAATGATGATGCCATGCGTAGTACCACTTATCACAATGTCGAGGATTACATGAAGAAAACAGGGGATGGTTCAGAATCTGGTTGACACTTTTCCGCAGCGGTTGACAACTCTACGATGAAACGAGGTATTTGAGTCGCCCCATACCAGAGTAAATTGCGGCGGAACGGCGTCTCACTATTTTTCGACCTCGCAAAAAGTGTCAACCTATCTCTGACTGAAAATGAACCATCCCGAAAACAGACCGAACACAAATTATAGCACGTCCGTTCATTCATCCAAAGCGAATAATTACAGGAAAATGGACATCAGATTCCCAGTCACGCATTTTTCTTGGCATTGGCATTGCGCTCGACTATACTACGTGTAGGCGCGCCACGCGCAGATAGTCCATTTTGCGTGCATCGACTTCCACTATAAATCACAATCGATCAGCCAACCAACTTGCCTGTGGATGACTGATTGTTCGATTCGCTTGAAACGTTTTTCTCCGCTTCCCACCCACCCCAAAAAAGGAGTAACCCAATGACCGCCAAAGCCTTTCCCGCGCTCGAAGTCTGGTTTGTCACCGGCAGCCAGCATCTCTACGGCCCGGAAGTTTTGCAACAGGTGGCGGACGACGCCCGCGCCATCGCCAGCAGTCTGGATGCCTCGCCCCAGATTTCCGTCAACGTCGTCTTCAAACCGGTAGTGAAAACCTCCGAGGAGATTCACGCCATCTGCCAGGAGGCCAACGCCGCGGCCAACTGCATCGGCCTGGTCACGTGGATGCACACCTTCTCCCCGGCCAAAATGTGGATCGCCGGCCTGCTGGCCCTGCAGAAGCCCTTCGCCCAGTTCCACACCCAATTCAACCGGGACATTCCCTGGGACAGTATCGATATGGATTTTATGAATCTGAACCAGACCGCGCACGGCGGGCGTGAATTCGGCTTCATCGGCTCCCGGATGCGGCTGCGGCGCAAAATCGTCGTCGGCCACTGGCAGGACGCGGAGAGCCTGGCCCGGCTGGATGTGTGGATGCGGGCCGCGGCTGCCTGGCACGACAGCCAGGGCGCAAAGTTCGCCCGCTTTGGCGACAATATGCGCCAGGTGGCCGTGACTGAAGGCGACAAAGTGGCGGCGCAGATGGCCTTTGGCTACAGCGTCAACGGCTACGGCGTGGGCGATCTGGTGGCCCACGTCGTCGCGGCCAGAGACGCCGCGGTGGACGCGCTGGTGGCCGAATACGAGAGCCAGTATGTGGTGGCCGAATCTCTGGCTGCGGGCGGTTCCCAGCGCTCTTCCCTGCGCGACGCGGCCCGCATCGAGCTGGGCATTCGCTCCTTCCTGAGCGACGGCGGCTTTGCAGGCTTCACCACCACCTTCGAGGACCTGCACGGGCTGACGCAACTGCCCGGCATTGCCCCCCAGCGGCTGATGGCCGACGGCTACGGTTTTGCCGGCGAGGGCGACTGGAAGACCGCGGCGCTGGTGCGGGCCATGAAAGTGATGGGCAAGGGGCTGGCCGGCGGCACCTCCTTTATGGAGGATTACACCTATCACCTGCACCCCAACAGAATGTCTGTGCTGGGCGCACATATGCTGGAAATCTGCCCCTCCATCGCCGCGGCCAAACCGTCGCTGGAGATTCACCCTCTGGGCATCGGCGGCAAGGCCGACCCGGTGCGTCTGGTCTTTGGCGTACCCGCGGGGCCGGCGCTAAACGCTTCGCTGATGTATCTGGGCAAGCGCTTCCGCCTGCTCATCAACACAGTGGATGTGGTCACACCGGAAGCGCTTCTGCCTAAACTGCCCGTAGCCCGCGCCCTCTGGGTTCCCCACCCGAATCTCAAAGTGGCGGCCGCGGCCTGGATTCAGGCGGGCGGCGCCCATCACACGGGCTTCAGCCAATCGGTCACCGTCGAGCATCTGGAAGACTTCGCCGAGATTGCCGGACTGGAGACGCTCCTCATCGACGAGAAGACGGAGATGCGGGCCTTCAAGAAGGAATTGCGCTGGAACGATTTGTACTACCATTTGGCGCAAGGGCTATAACGAACCGACACCATCATCTCATCATCCCATCATCACTCGGCAGGAGATGATGGGATGATGAGATGATGGGCTTGCCCTTCAGATGATACGAGGAACCATCAATGACTACTTCCCACAAATACACCATCGGCGTTGACTACGGCACCGAATCCGGGCGGGCGGTGCTGGTGGATGTGACCAGCGGCCAGGAGGTCGCCTCGGCTGTGTACCCCTATAGCGACGGGGTGATCGACGAGCATCTGCCCGGCAGCGACAAGCCCCTGCCCCCGGATTTCGCCCTGCAGAATCCCCAGAATTACATCGACGTGCTGGTGGAGACGATCCCCCAAATCCTGCGCACCGGCAACGTCAGCCCGGAGGATGTGATCGGCATCGGCACAGATTTCACGGCCTGCACAATGCTGCCCGTGGCCGCGGACGGCAGCGCGCTCTGCATGCACCCACGTTGGCGGGACAATCCCTACGCCTGGGTCAAGCTCTGGAAACACCACGCGGCCCAGCCCGAAGCCAACCGCCTCAACGAAATTGCCGCGGCCCGGGGTGAGCCGTGGCTGAATCTCTACGGCGGCAAAATCTCCTCGGAGTGGATGATCCCCAAAATTTGGGAGACACTGAACGACGCACCGGAGGTCTACACCGCGGCGGATGGATTTATGGAGGCCGCGGATTGGATTGTCCTGCAATTGACCGGCGAGGAGCGGCGCAACGCCTGCACCGCCGGTTACAAAGCCATCTGGAACAAACGGGCGGGCTATCCGGGCAACGACTTCTTCGCCGCCCTGGACCCCCGCCTGGAAAATCTGGTGGAGGAAAAGCTCTCCACCGACATCTACCCCCTGGGCCAGCGCGCCGGCAGCCTGACCCCAGAGATGGCGGCCAAAATCGGCCTGCGTCCCGGCATCGGCGTGGCCATCGGCAATGTGGACGCGCACGTGGCCGTGCCCGCCTCCACCGTCACCCAGCCGGGCGTGATGGTGATTATTATGGGCACGTCCAACTGCCATATGCTGCTGGGCGATTCCGAAAAGGTGGTGGAGGGGATGTGCGGCGTCGTCGAGGATGGCATCATTCCCGGTCTCTTTGGCTACGAAGCGGGCCAGTCCTGCGTGGGCGATCACTTCGCCTGGTTTGTGGACAATTGCGTGCCCGCCGCCTATCACGAGGCAGCTACGGCGCGTGGGCTGAATGTCCACCAGTATCTGGAGCAGTTGGCCGCGCAGCAAAAGCCCGGCGAACACGGCCTGTTGGCGCTGGACTGGTGGAACGGCAACCGCTCGGTGCTGGTGGATGTGGACCTGAGCGGTCTGCTCGTCGGCGCAACGCTGGCGACAAAGCCGGAGGATATCTACCGGGCGCTCATCGAAGCCACGGCCTACGGCACACGGGTGATTGTGGACGCTTTTCACAGCAACGGCGTGGCCGTGGACCGCATCGTCGGCTGCGGCGGGCTGCCGGGGCGCAACAGACTGCTCATGCAAATCTACGCCGACGTGACCGGGCGGGAAATCCGCGTAGCGGGGACGGACCAGGCCGGGGGCTTCGGTTCGGCGATGTTTGCCGCGGTGGCTGCGGGCAAGGCCGCCGGCGGTTTCGACTCGATTGGCGAGGCTGTGGAACAGATGGCCCGCTTGCAGGATGTGGTTTATACGCCTATCGCGGCCCATCAGGTGGTCTACGACCAGCTCTTCGCCGAGTACGTTCAGCTTCACGACTACTTTGGCCGGGGAGAGAACAATGTGATGAAGCGGCTGAAGGCGATTAAGGCGGAGGTGTTGCGCGAGGCGTAAGACGTGAAACGTGAGATTGACCGGTGATCTCACGTTTCACGTTTCTTTATGCGCTCAGGCTTTCAGGCGACAGCGAAATCTGTGTGAGGGCGAATCGAAGGCGGTTTGAAGGCCAAGACAATGCGCTCGCGGGGAATGCCAGCCTCCACCAACTCGTTAGCGATGCCATCTTCGGTGCCGTCGTACTGAATCCAGACTTTGCCATTACGGATGTCGATGTGCAGCACGCTGCCGTGGATGCGATAAGGACCATTCCAGCCAGCGTACATCAGTTCGTAGTGATCGTTGTCCTCATCAAAGATCGTTTCGATCTCCACGTCACCCATTGCAGGGCGAAAGACGGCATAGCCTTCGATCATTTTTCGGATGATTTGCCGATAACGCTCTATTTGGTCCATTGAACAATCTGCTCCTTTTCTGCATCAAAGGTCAGAATCGCAACATTTTCGTCTTCCAAACACCCCTCTCTAAACGCACGCTTTTCTATCGAATCTCCGATGACTTCCATCGAATTGTATCACATATCCACGAATTTCCGAACCGCAGCCGACCACTCACTCACTGGCACTGCGGTGGTCGGCTGCTATAATTTGCCCGATTCGCCAATACCTAGAGAAAGCGGAGAAACCCCATGCGACGTTTTGAAGATCAGGTAGCCATTGTGACCGGAGCCGCCAACGGCATCGGCGCGGCGACGGCCCGCCGTCTGGCCGGGGAAGGGGCTGCGGTGGTGGTGGCGGACATGGACGCCGCCGGAGCCGCTCACGTCGTGGAGACGATCCGGGAGGCGGGCGGTCTGGCTACGTTCGTACCGGTGGATGTGACCAGCCGCGCCGGGGTGGAGGCGCTGCTGACCGCGGCCCTGGCTGCCTACGGTCGCGTGGACGTGCTGGCCAATATTGCCGGGGTGGCCTACGACGAACCCTTTTTGGAGATTACAGACGAGAAGTGGAAGCGTACTCTGGATATCAACCTGACCGGTGTCTTCCTTTGCTCCCAGGTGGTGGCGCGCCACATGGCCGCACACAAAATTGCCGGACGCATCGTCAATATGGCTTCCACCAACGGGCTGGTGGGCGAAGCTGATCTGGCCCACTACAACGCGTCCAAGTTTGGCGTAGTGGGGCTGACGATGACGATGGCGATTGAGTTGGCGCCTCTCAACATTCGGGTCAACAGCGTCTGTCCCGGGCTGATCAAAACCCGGCTCACCCAACCCGCGCTGGTAGACCCCCGTTGGGTAGAAGGCTATCTCAAGAAAATTCCGCTCAATCGTTTTGGGGAGCCGGAGGAGGTGGCCGCGGCGGTGGCCTATCTGGCCTCCCAGGACTCGGGGTTTATCACTGGCCACCAATTGGTGATCGATGGCGGCCAGTTGACCTTCTGAGGCTCAACCCCAGGTTCACGCAAAAAACCAGAATCCTTACCGCGGAGGCGCAGCGCCCACAGGGCGCCGGGGTGAGTTCTCTGCGGGTATTTCTCCGTGTCCTCCGCGTCTCCGCGGTGAATCTTGCCTTTTTGCAGAGTCAACCCTCACCTCAATAGATTTTGCTCTGTCTTGGGGTCAAAAAAGTGCATCTTGGCCAGGTTCAGCTTGAGGCACACCTTCTGCGTTTCGCGCAGGGGAAGGTCCGGCGCGGTGCGCGCCAGCAGCATCTCCTCTCCAAACTTGACACTAACGAAGACATCGGAGCCAAGCGGTTCCACTAGATCGACGACGCCCAGAGCGTGATTGTCGGATTCGTCGTCGGCCAGATCGACCGTCATATCTTCGGCCCGCATCCCACACACAACCGGCGCTGCACCGCCTGCCAGATGAGTGCTTGGCAGCCGGGCCTGCACTTGCGCGGGCAGCGCGTACTCGGCAAAACCGGTGCACAAAACCAGCCTGTCATTGCGGTTTTCGAGCACCCCGTCAAACAGGTTCATGGGCGGGCTGCCGATGAAGCGGGCCACGAAACGGTTGGCCGGATGATTGTAGATGGTCATGGGTTCGCCGATCTGCTGGACAAGACCGCCGCGCATGACGACAATGCGATCCCCCATCGTCATCGCCTCCACCTGGTCGTGGGTGACGTAGACGGTAGTGATGCCCAACTGGCGTTGCAGACGAATGATCTCCCGGCGCATCTGGATGCGCAACTGGGCGTCCAGGTTGCTCAGCGGCTCGTCCATCAGAAAGAGGCGGGGCTGGCGTATAATCGCCCGTCCCAGCGCCACCCGTTGGCGTTCGCCCCCGGAAAGCTGGCGGATGCGCCGCTCCAGGAGCGGCTCGATCCCCAACAGCCTGCTGGTCTCCACAACCCGTGAGCGAATCTCGTCTTTGGGCACACGGCGCAGTTGTAGGGGATAGGCAATGTTATCGTAGACTTTTTTGTGGGGATAGAGTGCGTAGTTCTGGAAGACCATCGCGATGTCCCGGTGGCGCGGCTCCACTTTATTGACCACTTTGCCGTCGATGAGGATTTCACCGTCCGAGATGCTTTCCAGCCCGGCGATCATGCGCAGGGTGGTGGTCTTACCGCAGCCAGACGGCCCTACGATCACCAGAAACTCCCCCTCGAAGACTTCCAGATCGATGGCTTTGACGGCCAGCGTATCGCCATACAGTTTCGTCAATTGACGACAGATTACATTTGCCATCGAACAATCCTTCAGTCTACTTTTCACCCGTGGCAATCATGCCTCGGGTCAGTTGGTTCTGGATCAGCATAAAGAGAATCACCACCACAACGGTAGTCAGGAGCGATGCGGCCATCAATTGGTGCCAATGGACCTGAAAGCGCGTGACAAACTTGAACAAACCAATGGTGAGGGGGAGGTTCTCCTGGGTGCGGATAAAAGTCAGGGCGAAGAGGAATTCGTTCCAACCGTTCATAAAGCCAAAAATCGTGACCGCCACCAGCCCCGGCAAGGAGAGGGGCAGGGTCATGCGCAGCATCGCGCCCAGACGGGAATTGCCATCCATCATCGCTGCCTCCTCGATCTCCGGCGGAATTGTGCCGAAATAGCCCATCAGCAGCCAGATCATAAACGAGAGGCTGAAGACGGCGTTGAGCAGGATCAGCGTCAATAAACTGTCCACAAGATTGAGCGCGGCCACCAGACGAAAGAGACCCAGCACGATAACGATAGGGGGAAACATCTGGATTGCCAGCAAAAAGAGCATATAAATCCGTTTGCCTTGAAAACGAAAACGGGCTAAGGCATAAGCAGCGGGCACGGCCATCACCAGAGCGATGAGTGCAGAGCCAAGACCGATCACCAGACTGTTGCGAAAATACGTGCCCAGAGGAACGACGGTCCAGATATCGAAGTAATTCTGGATAGTCGGCTGGCGCGGCAGAAAGGTGGGCGGTGGGATATAGACTTCCTGGCTGGTCTTGAACGAAGTGGAGATCATCACAATCAGCGGAAAGATGCTGATCAGCACCGCAGGCAGAAGGATCGTGACATAGGAGATCGCACGTATGGTACGCGTCGAGTTCATGCGTCCTCCCGTGTGCCGAGCAGCCAGGTGTAGAGGAGGCTGAAGATTGTGAGAACAATGAAAATACAGACCGCTAACGCAAAACCGGCCCCAAAGTTCAGGTTGGTGAAGGCCAGCTTGAACAGATAGGTAACGGCGATATCCGTGCGATAGAGGGGGCCGCCGCCGGTCAAAATCCAGATGACGGCGAACGAACGAAAGGCCCAGATGATGGAGAGAAGCGTGACGATCAGAATCACCGGGCGCATCTGTGGCAGAGTCATGTCCCAGAATTCGCGCCAATTGCTGGCTCCGTCCATCTTGGCGGCGTCGTAGATTTGGGGCGGAATCGCTTGCAGCCCGGCCAGATAGGTGATGGTCATGAAGGGGATGGACGACCAGACTTCCACAAACATCGCCGCGGCAAAACCCAGAACCGGGTCACCGAGCCAGACGATATACTCTTTGATCAGCCCCAGTTGGCCCAGCAGATAGTTGAGTGATCCCAGTTGGCCGTGGAAAATCCAACGCCAGGTGATGGCGGAGACGGCAAAGGGCATAGCCCAGGGGATCAGAATCAGCGTCTTGGCGATGGTCTGGCCGCGGAAGGGGCGGTTGAGAATCAGGGCCAGGGGCAGGGAAATGAGGACGGTCAACCAGACCGTGCCGAAGGCAAAGATGACAGTCTGGCGGACGATCATCGGCATGCGCTGATCGTTCACCAGCGCCTCGAAGTTGTCCAGCGTGCCCACCTGAGTGATACGCCCAATGGTGTCCACTTGGGAGAAGGCTGAGACAAACATATTGGCGATGGGAAAGAGCAAAAAGACGGCAAAGGCCAGAGTGCTAGGCAGCAGTAGCCAATAGGCCATCTTGTTATCGGCCCATTCTACCCGCCAGGACGTCAGAAATCCGCGACGAACCGCTCTTTCGTCAAGTATGGCCGGCGTTACTTGATTTGCCACAACCGGGTCGCCTTTCTGGAGTGGAAGGGGTTTCGGGCAGAAGTCCAGCTATACCCGTTCAGCCTATGAGAAGTGGACGCAGATCAAACAGATTGAAACAGAGATTTGTACTGATCTTCTATGAGTCCTGTCAAAATCAGCGCAGATCAATTCAAATAGGTGTGTCCAATTTGAGTTGAAGGAGTCAGGCATCCCTTCGACAGGCTCAGGACACCGCCTCAGATGCCGCCCCGGTCGCATCTGAGGATGCTCCCTCCTCGGCATAACT
>JACQGT010000106.1 GCA_016199425.1 Chloroflexota bacterium | reverse complement strand
TTTTAAGGCTTCAGCACCATCGGAAGCACTTAATTCGATATTCATTCTGAATAAAATCGGTCATTTCGAGCATTTGTTCTCCGATTGGTCTCTGGTCAGCTAGTAATTCAGTATTTGTCGGTCAGATTTACACGAAATGGGAGTTATGAGTTAGGTCCATCTGAGTTTCACCCGGTGTCGAACAAAACAGCCCGCCCGCTACCAGCGCAGGCGGGCCGTTTCGATGGCAGTATCACTTCGGCAAAAACTACGCCAGTACCGCCTTTTTGGTCGAGCCGCCGATGGCATCTTCGGCCGCGGCGGACTGGTCTTTGTTGCCGATGAAGAAGCGTTTGACCTGGGCGAAGGTGTTGGGCAGATTTGTCCAGTTTTCCACCATCATCATCTTTTCCAACACCCGCTCAGGCCGGTAGAGGTAGAAGCGCCGGTAGGCTTCCCGCCACTTTTTCAGCACCAGGTCCGGGTCGTAGTTTTCGTTCATTTTGAAGCGCGCCTTCTGCTCGTGGATGGCGTAGTCGCCCCAATTGTCGGCGAAAATCTCCCCGCCTTCCACAATCATATCGTACATCACCGTGCCGGGGAAAGGCGCGGCCAGCAGGAAATTCGCCAGCTTCGGGTCCAGTTCCAGCGCCAGTTGTATCGTCTTTTCCATCGTATCTTCGTTGTCACCGGGCATCCCGAAGATGAAAAAGCCCATTGTCTGCAAACCCGCGGCTTTGGCGTTGCGGAAGGCCTCCCGCACCATATCCACCGTCTGCCCCTTGCGGATGACATTGCGCAGCATCTGCTCGTCGCCATTTTCTACGCCAAAGCCCACGCGTAGACAGCCCGCGGCCTTCATCAACTGGAAGAGTTCCAGGTCCGAGTGGTTAACTTTCATGCCATGCACTGTGACCCAGGGCACGTGGTTCAGCCCCTCCTCCACCAGCCGCCGGCAGAGTTCTTTGGCCCGGGGCAGCTTCAGATTCCAAATGTCGTCGGTGACGCCGATCTCCGTGGCCCCCAGCCCGTTGACCAGCCACTTCCACTCCTGGACGACGCTCTCCACCGAGCGGGCGCGCCAGGTGTCGCCGGTCACAGGCTTGGAGCAGAAAGTACATTTGTAGGGGCAGCCCCGGCTGGTCAGAATTGTAAAACTGCGGGCGTGGGTGTCCAGCCCATCGGTCAGGGGTTGCAGATTGGTGTAACGGTCGATTTTGAAGAGGTCGTGGGCCGGGAAGGGCAGGCTGTCCAGGTCAGGAATCATCGGGCTTTCCGGGCTGGCGATCAGTTGGTTGCCCCGCTTGAAGTGGATGCCCGGAATCACCCCCGGCTCTTTGCCCGCTTCCAGAGCGTTGACCAGTTCCAGAAAGCTGTACTCGGCCTCGCCTTTGAACGCGTAATCCACGTAGGCGTCGTGGGGCGGCTGGAAGGACTCTTCGGGCATAATTGTCAGGTGCGGCCCGCCCAGCACAGTAACCACCCCCCGCCGTTTGCACAGGTCCGCCATCTCCCACGCCTCCACAATCAGCGGGGTGGTGGCGGTGATACCGATCAACTGGTAGGGGCGGCCCTGCTCCTCGGCCAGGTCCAGGTAGTAGTCAACGGACACATCTTCGATGGCCGCGTCGTAGATGATGACGTCGTGGCCGGCTTCGCGCAGGACAGCGGCCAGATAGCCCAGCCCCAGAGGGATATGCTTGCGTGCGCTCCAGACTTTGGCTTCCGGGCTGGCTAGAATGATTCGCATTTTCTGAACCTTTTACCTTCAATTTGCGTGGCTGGGCATAGGAAGTTCAACTGCATCCTGTCTATCTTCCTTATCCAACTCAAGTTTTGCCATCAATTCGGCATGGGAGATCGCTTTGCGCGGCGCTTTTGGCGTCGTGCTTTGCTTGGCGATTTGCTGTTCCATCGCTTCTACAGTTAGCGCCGGCTGGAGCAAAGCCTCTTTGAACCATTCAATTTCACCCGCCAACGCATCGAGCGATTCACCAATCGGCATCACTGGCGTTCGGCCATAGGTGATGACCTGACCGTTGTGCTCGGTAAAAACTTCCCGAAACGTATACTGTCCATTTTCTTCTTGGAAGACCCGGTATGTTACATTCATGAGCGTCCCGTCCTCCTTCCCCGCAGATATAATTCGTTGCCAGGTTTCTGGCCGATACGTTCTACGGAGACGATGCGAACAATCTCCTCTACGTTGTAGTAGACGCGAAACACGCCGATTCGCAATTCCTACTGGGCTATCTCTGGGGAACGGCGACGAAAACGATTCGTCGTCTCTACTGTTGGTTCGTAGCGTAGCTGCTGCTCGATTCCAGAAAGGATGATCCTCTGGTCACGTGTGCGGAAATAAGCTAAATCGTCTTCGGCTTCAGCGGTGTATTCGATCTCATACATTGCATTATATCGCACCCTCTGCTTCCATCTGCTTGCGCAGCCCCGTCTTTTCTTTCTTGGGCAGGAAGGTGCGCATGGCAATCCGCACGTTGCGAGGCAGGTTGAACCAGAAATCTTTGGTCTTCAGGCGGCGGATGATGGGGGAAGGGCGCAGATAGTATTGGCGATAGGCCTTGCGGTACATCTCTTCCACCAACTCAGCCGTCATATCGCCCAGTTCGTAGCGGGCCTGCTGCTCGAAGAAGACGTAATCCTCCCAGTCGTTGATGAGGAAACGACCCTGGCGCTTGACGATTTCATACACTTTTGTGCCGGGATAGGGCGTCATCATCGAAAAGTTGGCGATGATGGGGTCCAGTTCGATGGCGAAATCAATCGTCTTCTGCATCGTCTCCCGGGTCTCGCCGGGCAGACCGATAATTAGAAAGGCGATGGTTTCCAGATCGATGGCCTTGGCGTTCTTAAAAGCCTGGCGAATGGTGTCGTGATCGACTTTCTTGTCGATTGACAGCAGAATGTCCTCGTCGCCGGTCTCCACCCCAAAGGCCACCCGGCGCAGACCCGCTTTTTTGAGCAGCGTCAGCAACTCCAGGCTGGCCAGATTGGCCCGAATGCCGTTGACAAAAATCCACGGCACGTGGTTCAGATTGTTTTCGATGAGCAGATGGGCCAGCTCTTCCAGCCGCTTGACCCGGATGTTGGCGCTGTCGTCCAGAATGCCGATCTCCTGCGCGCCCATCTCCTCCACCAGATGCCGCCATTCCAGCAGCACATTTTCCGGGCTGCGGCTGCGCCATTTGATAGGCATAATGCTCTGGGAGCAGAAGGTGCAGCGATAGGGACAGCCCCGGCTGGTCATAATGCTAAAGCTGCGCGCCCCGTCCACGTGATCTGTGGCGGGCTGAAGATTCGTGTACTTGTCCATCTTGAAGAGATGGTAGGCGGGCCAGGGCAGCCCGTCCAGGTCGGCGATGGGGGTGCGGTCCGGGTTGTTGTGAATTTGCCCGTCGCTGGTCTTGTAGGTCAGTCCTTCGCAGTCGGCGAAAATTTCGTTCTCCGGGTGCATAAAGGCTGCGGTGCTGTAGACCGGCTGATCCTTCAGGAAGGCTTCCAGCCGGTTGCTGATGTCGATCCAGGCGTCCTCGCCCTCGCCGCGTACCACAATATCCACATACGGCTTTTCGCAGCTCTCCTCCGGCAGGACAGAGACGTGGGGGCCACCCAACACAACCGGGCAATCGTAGACCTCTTTGATGTCCCGGGCCGTGCGCCACGCCTGCTTGACCTGGGGCGTGTTGGCGGTGATGCCCACAATGTGGGGCCGGAACTCCTGAATGAACTCAGCCACCGGTCTGCGCTCCACATCCGCATCAAAGATAACCACTTCATCGCCCCGCTGCTCGCTGACCGCAGCCAGATAGGCCAGGCCCAAATGGGGGGTGGTGCGGGTGTCGATGGGTAGACGAAAGCGTGGGTTAATCAGAGCTACACGCACGGCTGTCTCCTCCTCTACAGAAGAATAGAACGCAGATTGGGCGGATCAGGCGGATTTCCGCGGATTCAAACGGGATTAAGTGTATCACAACGGATATAAGCGCCCAAATTATTCTAAGACTTTTGATAAAAATTCATCGGTCTTTTTTCAGTCGATTGCCATACGGGATTCACGAGACCGGACACAGGTACAGTGGAAGTCTGTGGTAATATTATTTACGACCCGTCCATTCGATTCGGATACTATAAGCGTTCAATGTCACATCCCGCGAAATCAATACCATATCTTCGTGGATGGCTTGCGCAATCATAAGGCGATCAAACGGATCCTTGTGATGATATGGCAGAGTATGAACCACATCGAGATGTTCGGAGGTGATAGTAAGCAGCTCTATCGCGTTTGCCCAAACATATTCACGAATCAGTTTGCTCGGTGGAGTAGGTACTTCCAGTCGCCCCAAACTGGATTTAATGGTGATTTCCCAAATACTGGTAACGCTGAGATACCGCTGGTTGTCGGAATCCTCAATAAGTTGTCGGGCATAGCTGCTGAGTTGGGAGTCGCCGCTAATAAACCACAAAAAGGCGTGGGTATCGAGAAGCAGCTTCACGGCATATATTCCTCAAGCCCCTCGATCGGTTCGTCGAAATCTGGACCGATAGATACAAGCCCGTGGGCGCTCCCAAATATGGGCTTTGGCGCGCGTGGCAGAGCCACCAATTTGAATACATTGCCGTCTGTTCCAATGATAACTACTTCCTGGCCCTGGACAACTTTATTGAGCAGGGTCGAAAACTCTTTGGCAGCCTGTGTCTCTGGTATCTGAATCATTGATGACCTTTTTCAATCTCAATACATCCCCACATCCGGGTCGATCTGCTTGGCCCAGGCGTCGATACCGCCGGCCATACTCAGCACATTCGTCCAGCCCTGCTGCTTCAGCCACATCGTCACTTGCGCACTGCGCACGCCCTTGTGACAGAAAGCGACAATCTCCGCGTCTTTGTCCAGGAGCGCCGGTGCCAACGCATCCAGCTTTTTCTGGGCCAACTCACTCAGGGGGACGATCTCAAAAGTGCCTTCCGCAAAGGAAGCCTGGGCCAATTCGTGGCGTTCGCGCACGTCCAGCAAAATGAACTTTTCTCCGCTGTCGATTTTGTCAGAAACTTCTTGCACGCTGATTTCCGGCGCGCCGTAGGGATTTGGCATGGAAAAACCTCGAATAAATTAGGTATTAGATATTGGGTATTAGATATTGGATATTGGGTATTGGGCTACGCCTGCACACTATCCAATACCCAATATCTAATACCCACCCCCCGCGACGGGTGCGGGTCGGTTGTAGAGCGCCGAAATGTCCAGATCGGTGATAGCATTCACCCCGGTGATCTCGGCGAAATTTTCTTTGAGCAGGCGTTGGATGCCCAGTTTCATTGTGAGCAGACTGATAGGGCAGTCGATGCACGCGCCCAACATTTTGACGTGAGCTACGCCTTTCTCGTCCACTTTTAATAGTTGGATATCCCCCCCGTCCCGATAGAGAGTAGGACGATAGTCGTCTAGCACCTGCTGGATGCGCACAGTCAGTGGCGCATTCGCATTCATAGGAAAGTCCTTTTTGTGCGGCACTGGGGATGAAAACACTACCCCTCAAAATCCGCATCACGAATCATCTGCCGCCCGGCAAAACCGGCCTGAATGTCATGCCAATAGAGAAGCTCATCCTCGCCGTAGCGCCAACAGATGTAGACCTCCCGCCCTCGGCGCCGGGCCAGAAAATCCACCAGACCGGAGTCCACATCTTTCACCAGCACACCCAACTGACCGATGCCTTTCACGCCAGCTTCCAGACGGGCAAAGTGGGCCAGCAGTTGACCCGCGGCCACATTGCCCCCATTGCCCGCGGCTTTGCGCAGGGCGGGCCAGGCTTCCGGGCGCAGACGTAGAATCTCGGACCGGGCAGACTGAATCTCCTCCATCAGCCGTTTGACGCGGGGCAGTGCTTTACGAGCTTCGGTTAGCGTGTAGACGCGTATTGGCATGGCAGGCGCAAAAGGAAGGCGAGGGCCAGCACACGCCCTCGCCTCCTGCTTTCTCTGATCAAATAGGCTGGCTTAGTGGCCGCAACCGCCGCCGGCCGCGCCCTCGGGGCTGTTGGCCGTGCGGAAGCTGCTACCGCATCCGCAAGAGCTGACCGCGTTCGGGTTCTCGATGTGGAAGCCGCCGCCCATCAGATTGTCGATGTAGTCGATGCTGGCGCCGCTGATATAGAACATACTCGTCGGGTCCACCACCACACGCATCCCGTGCTGTTCGTAGACCTCGTCGCTCTCCTGCACGTTGTCGTCGAAGGTCATGCCGTACTGCATACCGCCGCAGCCGCCGCCCTTGACAAAGACGCGCAGGGCGTGGGTATCCTTCACGCCCTTCTGCTCCAAAATCACGCCCAACTTCTGGGCAGCAATCTCTGTCAACGTAATCGCAGTCTGGGTTTCGGTCAAAACCATTTCCATTGCTCTGTCTCCTTGCAAGTTATGAAAGAAAAGGTGGTACGAATATACCAGTTGGTTGTCGATTTGTTCAATCCGCCTTTTGGGGAAGTAATCAGTGAGCAGTGAGCAGTGAGCAGTGTCGTCAACGTCACTACACTTACTGATAACTGATTACTGATGACTGCTCACTTTCCTCACCCGCCGATCTGATTCATCGATCGGTTTTGGGCAAAGTCGCCGTTTGCCAGCCCATGACCCCAGGGCTTGTGAAAAGCCCCTTCCCGCATCAACTCCCGCATTTCGTCGAAAGTTGCACCCTGACGCAGAGGTGTGAGCAGGTCCACTTCGTCGTCGCGCAGCAGACAGAGACGCAATTTGCCGTCGGCGGTCAGGCGTACCCGGCCACAGCCCTGGCAGAAAGGCTCGGTCACGCTGCTGATAAAGCCCAGCGTGCCTTTGGCCCCAGGAATGCGGAAGGGGCGGCTGGGGTCCACAAAATCGTAGCTGGCCTCTTGCAGCGGGCCAAACTCCGCCTCCACCGTCTGCCGAATCTCCCGGTAGGTGACGACATTCGTCTGCTGGAAGTCCGACACTTCGCCAAAGGGCATCATTTC
>JACQGT010000105.1 GCA_016199425.1 Chloroflexota bacterium | reverse complement strand
TGCCATTTTTCTCCTCTCTGATGAATTGTCGATGAAAAGAAAGTGACTGTCACTGTGGAAAGTGACAGTCACCCGTCTCCATATGCGTACTCTCTACCTGTCACGAAATCGCCGTCGTCGCTGGTCGCACACTGGTTTTCTGGTTAATCCTGATATAGGCCAACATCTCGTCCGTATGTTCGGCGGCGCGCCAGCCCCGATGCCGCCAAAGCAGACCCATGACGCCGAAGAGCGCCCCCACCGGCTGGAGAATGTTATTCGTGAACAATGACCAGTGTGGCGTTCTCGTCTGTGGGTTTGAACCAACCGGATTCGCCATCCCAACGGGGAAAGGCCCAGTCGAAGAGCCATTTAGCGTCGTCGATGGTCATATTGACGCAGCCGCGACTCATGGGTTGGCCGAAGTTGTTGTGCCAATAGGTGCCGTGAAAGCCGTAGCTCTGGTAGAAATACTGCACCCACTGCACGTCTTTCAAGTAGTAGTAGTTGCCCGAAGCCCGGTTGCCACCCGACATATCCTGCATAGGCGTGCGCACCCACATACGAAATTCGCCGGTGACAGTGGGCGTGCCGGGCAGACCGGTAGAGACGATAAACTCGTTGACCCGCTCCACCCCCTCATAGGCGTAGACTTTCTGCTCGCTCAGGTCCACTTCGATCCACTTTTCGCCGCTGGTTCGCGCCGCAGCCACCGCCGGTGACGTTTCCACATCCGGCGCGGCCATGCGTCCCCGCACATCTGTAGAGACGGCCGGTATGGCTTGCGCCGTGCGCAACGGGGCTGGAGGCTCAACCCCACGCACAGCCATACTGGCCTTCGTGAACGGCACGGGTGGCAGGTTCACAATATCTGTGGCCTGGGCTGTCCCAGACAAGAAGACCGGCCAGAGCAACAGCCCGAACGCCAGGGCCAGCACGATTTTCTCCATTCGATAGCCCATTGCACTCTCCCTTCTCTGACTCGACTGAAAACTGGACAATTCACCGCGGAGAACGCAGCGTTTTCCTCTGGATTTCCTCTGCGCTCTCCGCGCCTCCGCGGTGAACCTGTAGGTTTAGCGCCAGGTGACGCCCCGGTCCGGGCTGCGGAAGATGCGCCCGTCGGCCGCGCCCACCCACAGCACTGCGCTATTTTCTGGATCCAGAGCCAGACCGGTGACCGACGCCCGCAACGAGCGTTGCCCCCAGGCCCCAAAAGAACTCATATTCATAAAGGACAGACCGACCGATGTGCCGGCGTAGACGATCCCGTTGGCCTCGTCATAGGCCAGGGCGCGCACGTCGGTGCTGGCGATGGCACCGTTGGCCGAACCGTTCATACCGATCCAGCTCGCGCCCCCATCTTCGCTGCGGAAGACGCCCTGCTCGCTGCCGGCAAAGATGGCCCCTTGCCCAACAGCCAGCGCCCGCGGCCGACCTGGCGGCGACTCACCGAGCGGCCGCCAGGTTTGTCCGTCGTCCTCGCTGACGTAGAGCGTGCGCGCATCGGCCCCCACAAGGAATCCGGCTTCTCCGGGTAGACTCGCCAGCGCCAGAAGATTCAACCCTGACGGCATCGTCTGTTCTTGCCAGGTTATACCCCCATCCTCGCTGCGCCAGAGATGTTGTCCGTCGGCAGTGAGCAGCAGCAGACCCGATTCGCCCTGGGAAACGACCGTTTTCACAGGTTCTCCGAAAGTTGGGGCATTCCACTCCCGACCGTCGTCGGATATACGCAGTCCGTTTGCCTCTCCCACAAAAATTTTGCCGCCAGCCGCCGACAAGTGTTGAATGGCGACATTCGGCAGGCTGGCAATGGGCGTCTGGTTCTCCTGACTGGCCCGGCTATTGAGATAAAACCCGACGATCCCCGTCACCCAAGCCGCAGCAACCAGAGCGCCCACCCACCAGAGCCAGCGTCGGGACGCAAAACGGGAGGGCTGTGCCACAGGCGCAGGTGGGGCAGGCGAGGATGAGAAGGCTGAGGGCGGAGTTAGCGTTTGCCGAATGTTTGCCGTCCCATCTGCGCCTGTGTGCGGCGGTTGATGTCCATTGGGGTGGTCTGCCTGAGCCACACTGGGCAGTGTGGGCAGTTCGTTGCCGCACGCTGCGCAGAAGCGAAATGTGGAGGCCACAGATGCACCACAGGAAGGACAGAAGCGCACACTGCTGCCATCCCTATTGCCAGCGGCAACAACGGCGACGCCAGCCCCACTCTTTCCGGGCCTGACCTTTCCGGGCCTGACTGCGTGGCGTAGCGACAGAATCTCCGCCTCCAATTGCGCGTCCAAATCGGCTGCGCTTAGGGCGAAGGTCGTTGCCGATTGGGTGTCTGTACGGGTGGCTTGGAGTTCCAATGTACGCCGTGCCCGTTGTTGCAATGGGGCGGCCAGGGCGCGATAATCTTCCACCGTCAGGTTGCCCAACTTGAAGTCAAGAGCCAGATCGCGCAACGCACCCAGCGCCGCCATCTGTTCCTGGCGCAGGGCCTCTTCTTCGCCGCTGGGCACATCCAGCGCCCAGGGACGGCGCACTCCCTGGATCACCGGCCAGACGACGACACTGATGATAGCAATTGTCAACAGAAAAAGAAGAAGAACGGTAATCATTCCAGGAAATCCTTGTCGTATTGGGCAACCAGATGGCGCAAAACTGGATCCAAAACTTCATCATCTGCGCGTGCTTCCGACGTACTCCTATCAGAGGCAGCGTCGTTGGTCCGCCTCGACATCTGGCGTAATTTCCAAAGCAAGCCAAGCAGAGCCAAAGCAAAGCCAGCCACCGGCGTAATCCACAGCCAGGCGAGAAAGCCCGTGCGCGGTGGCTCGCGCAGAATTTTCACCCCATAGCGGTCCACAAAGTATTGGATGATGGCCGCGTCACTTTCCCCCGCGGCCAGCTTGTCTTCAATCGTGCGCCGCATCTCCGTTGCCAATTGAGAATTGGAGAAAGCCACGGACTGGCCTTCACAGATGGGGCACTGCAACTGATCGGCGATGCGAATCATGCGCTGATCGGGAGCGATCATTCCTGGCACAGCGGATGATGCTGTCGGGTTGCCCCGCGCCAGGGCGATGCCCACAAACGTCAAGCCAAGAATCAGCAGCGCCAGAACGCCGACCGTTACCCACGGAATCGGGCTATCGGGAAAGGTTAGTGATCGCTTAGTCATGGGCGGCTCCCTGGGCCAGCGGAGCAACACTCTCTGCTTCGGCCCGCGCCGTGACCGCTTTGGGGTGGCCTTCGGGCCACCAGGCGATCAGACCACCTAGCGCCAGCACGAGGCCGCCAATCCAGACCCAAATCACCAACGGGTTGACGAAGGCGTAAAAGCTCACACCGTTTTCGTCCCAGCCTGTGATGACGACGTAGAGATCTTCCACCAGTGTACTTTCGATGGCAATGTTGCTGACCGGCTGCTGCTCGAAGCCATCCAGTGTGCGCTTACCCGGCCCGATCACCCGCCAGGGCGCGCCGTTGCGCTGCACAGACATCCGGGCTGTGACTGTCTGCTGCCCGACCGAACGGGATGGTTGCATATCCAGATAGGTCAAAGAAAAGCGTCCAATCGAAGCAGATTGTCCAGACGCCAGAGTGAAGCCCCGTTCCTGGCTGTAGAATTGGCTGCCGATGATGCCAAAGGCGATGAAGACCAGCCCGGCATGGACCAGATAGCCGCCATAGCGCCCACGGGCACGGGCTACCAGGCGCGCAGCGGCCTGCAGCCACGACTCACCGGCCAGCGCCCGCCGCGCCGAGATACCCTGGGCAAACTCTTGCACCAGCGTAGCCGCCGTAAAGCTGGTCACAGAGAAAGCCAATACAGGCCAGACTGCACGCAATGTGAATCCCAACGCCACCAGGACAGCCCCGAATACGACCAGGGGCCAGCGAAAGCGGCGGATAAACTGATTCCGGCTGATCGTGCGCCAGGGCAGCAGCGGTCCTGCGCCCATCAGCGCCATCAGTGCCAACAGAATGGGACCGTCCACCTGGTTATAGAAGGGCGGACCGACGGTAATCTGCACGCCCTGCATCAGTTCGCTGATCATTGGAAAGAGGACGCCAACTGTGGTGGCAAAGATGACCGCCAGCAGCAGTAGATTGTTGAAGAGAAAGCCGCTCTCCCGGCTGAACATACTGTCCAAGGAACGTGTGCTGCCCAATTGGGGCAAGCGATAGAGAAGAGCAAAGAGACTGAGAATCAGGGAGAGACCGAGGAAGCTGAAGAACCAGGGACCGATGGCGGACTGGGCAAAACTGTGTACGGATGTAATCACGCCGCTGCGCACGATGAACGTGCCAAAAATGGAAAGGGTGAACGAAAGGATGACCAGAACCAACGTCCACACCTTCAACATTTGGCGCTTTTCGGTGATGATCACCGAATGGATGTAGGCAGTGGCGGCCAGCCAGGGGATCAGCGCCACGTTTTCCACCGGGTCCCAGCCCCAATAGCCACCCCAACCCAACACACGATAGGCCCACCAGGCCCCAAAGAGTAAACCCATACTCAATACGCCCCAGGCGGCCAGCGTCCAGCTACGGGTTGCCCGTATCCAGCTTGCATCCAGCCGCCCGCTGAGAAGTGCGGCCATGGCAAAAGCGTAAGGGATGCTCATACTCATATAGCCCAGGAGCAGCAGTGGCGGATGAAAGGCCATGCCGGGGTCCTGCAGAAGGGGGTTGAGGCCCTGTCCATCGGGCGGATAGAAGGCCAGACGGCGCAAGGGATTGGAAACAAAGAGCATCAGCAGCAGGAAGAAGAGAGCAATAATCATTAATACGACAATTACGTAGGGCATCAGCCGGTATTGGCTACGCCAGTTGGCGGTCACGGCAATACTGGCGAAGATGCTCAGACCCACGGCCCAAAAGAGCAAACTGCCGGCATTGCCGCCCCAGAAGGCCGTCCAGGTATAGAAAAGACTCTGGCTGTTGCGCGTATTCTGATAGACGTAGAAGACGCTGTAATCTTTGACCAGAAAGGCGTAGAGCAGGGCCAGGCTGGCCAGAATCAGCAGGCCGCACACGGCGTAGAGCGCGTTGCGGGCCGAAAGAACCCAGGCCGGCCGGCTCATGCGGTCGCCCAGCCACGCGGTAATGACGGCATAGAGGGCGAAGAAGGGCGCAAGCTGTAAAGCCCCTGCGCCCAGGTTGACAACATCGAAGGTAGTGGACATGGCTAGCTCCTTCCAGGAGGGGTTTGGGAATGTGGATGACAGGGTGATATCTCTTCCAGTCGCTAATCTCCAATCGCCAATCTCCAGTCTCCCGATCAATAAAATACGGCGTAGTACAGGCGCTGCATGGCGATGCTCAAATAAAAGAAACGATCGGTGACAAAGAGCAGACCCATAACCACTAACAGCGCACCGCTGCCTCGGGCAATCCAGGGCCAGAAGCGACGCAGACGGCGACCGCTTCCCAACACCCAGGAAGCAGCCAGACCGCTGAGAAGGAAAGGAATGCCCAGCCCCACGCTGTAGGCGAAGAGAAGCCAGATGCCCGCGCCCACTGTGGCTGTGCTGCTGGCGTAAAGCAGAATCCCGGCCAGAATCGGCCCCACACAAGGCACCCAGCCAAAGGCGAAGGTCATCCCCAACAATAGGGGCGCGTTGGGGCCCAGGGTGCGCGCGTCCAGATGCAGCCGACGCTCCTGGTTCAGCAAAGGAATCCGTATTACCTCTGCCATCAGCAGGCCGATCCCAATCATCACCACGCCGGTCACCCGGTTGAGGGGCTGACGGTAGGCGTCGAGCAGGCCGCCAAAGAGGGCGGCGCTGGCCCCCAGCATCACAAAAACCAGTGTGAAGCCAAGCACGAAAATCAGACTGAGGCCAGTGGTGTGGAGCGCGCTGCGTGTGCGGCTGGCCGCGTGGGCCGCCCCACCCATGCCCCGGCTCGTCGCCTCGCCGGATATAAAGGAGAGATAGCCCGGCACCAACGGCGCTACGCAGGGCGAAAAGAAGCTGATAATCCCGGCGCCGAAGGCCAGCGCCAGACCGATTTCTGGTAAACCGTCCATCAGCGCATCGCCTCACTGCTCTGGCGGGCGTCGGCGATATTCTGCTCCAGCAGTGGACGGGAAATCGCGCCGATCACCTTGCGGTTGATCATCCCGTCCGGGGTGATAAAGTAAGTCTCCGGGATGCCGGTGACGCCATACTCGACCGCGATGCTGCCCCGTTTGTCGATCAGATTCGGGAAGGTGATGCCGAACTCGGCCATATAGGCCCGGGCATCCTGCTCCGTGTCCCAGATGTCAACGCCGATAAGCACGACGTCGTCATTCTGGTACTTGCGCCAGGTCTGTTCCAGGATGGGTGCTTCCTCCCGGCAGGGCGGACACCAACTGGCCCAGAAATTCACCACAACAACTTTGCCCCGATAGTCGCTCAGGCGAAACTCATTCTTGCCGTTGAAGGGTGTATAGAGCGGCCCGGAAAACTCACTGGCCGGGCGGCTCAAAACCGCCACGGCTGCCGGTCCGTCGTTGGTGCTAAAGCTGCTGGCGCCGCCCTGTTGATCCCGGATCAGCCCCCAGGCCAGCAGGCCGAGCAGAGCAAAGAGGGCCAGAAAGACGGGGATCCAGACCAACGGATTACGCGCCTGGGTAGTCCCGGCCACCGGCGTCTCGTCAAGTTGCGCCAACAGATCGTCTTCGGTCATAGCGTCTCTCACTTTTCTTTCAGTGCGTCCTCAATGGCCTGCGCAATTACCGCGAAGGGCTGTGCGCCCACCAACAGCACCACCGGTGCATCCGCACTGCCCCGGCTGGCGGCCGGTTTGTTGTCGATGCTTTGCCAATAGGCAACCGGCGCGGGCAACTGCACGGCGGGCCGGGACTGGGCCGGGGTTGGCGTCTCCACTGGCGCTGCGCCGGTCTGGCTGGCATCGGCGGCCACGCTGGTCAGGGTAGCCTGCACCGCGGCGGCGATGGCTTCATCCGACGGGGCCGTGTTTTGCTGTACGGGCAGACCCGCGCAAGCTGCCAGAAGGAGGGCAAGAGAAAGGAAGAGAAAGGGAATCAGTAAACGTTTCATGGGTGTCTCACCGGTGGCTGATTTTGTCGATAAAAGAGGCGATTGAGCCAGGGAAAGGCGAAAAAAGCGATTCCCCAGGCAGCCAGCAGGCCGGTAAGCAGCCGCGCCCACCAGTTGAATGTGCCCAAGTGATCCCCGGCGTAGAAAGTGGGAAAGGCGTTGCCCGTCAACAGCGCCAGCCAGGTGTTTGTGTCGCGGAAGCCGCCATTGGAAATGCCGGACACCAGATCGCTGAGCACGTGGGTTGCGCCGTCCAGGGCCAGGGGGAGCAGCGAAAGGAGAAAAAGTGTCAGGGGCAGAGGGCGCAAATGGGGCCGCCAACGCCCCAGGGCCGCGTAGACAAGCCCGAAGGCTGGCGTCATTGTGTAGAAACTGAGCATCCGGTCGCTCCAGGCCACCTTCCAGCCCATCTCTGGCGTGCCGTAGAAGAAACGCAACTGCCAGGGATCGCTGGATGGGTAGACGCGGTTGATTTCGTCCAGTGTGTAGGTCAGCTTCTCGCCAAAGAGAAACCAACTGCGTTGGGGCAACTGGTGACAGAAGGGCGTGTAGAGGGTGTAGATAAGCGTCCCCGCGCTCGTCCAGCCGAGAGCCATCAGGACAGGGGCTAGGAAAGGCAAGCCGGTTACGACGAGCATCATCGCCAGGAGCAAGAGCAGCCAATGGCGTTCGACGAATGCGGCGAAACTATCCACTGCGATAGCCAACCGGGGTCGAGAGTGGCGTTCTGCTTTCTCAATAGGAGGGTGTGCGATTGTGGGTGTTCCCGTGTGTGGCCTGCTCACAGCGCTTGCCCGTTCGTTATGGAACGAGAGAGTGTAGGGGCAGAGGATATGGGTGGAGCCTGCATTGTTTTTGCCATGGGGTTCGCTTTCCAGTTTTGCTGCATTATTGATGCATCATCACCAGCATTCCGGGATTGTCGGCGTCGCTGAACAACCAGCCGCTATTGGGTTGCTTTGGGCTGGCCCAGTCGAAGAGCCATTTGGCATCCTCGTTTGTCACGTTCACGCAACCCCGGTTCATGGGGCGGCCGAGACCGCCAGTTCAAGCAGTTGCTGGAACTCTTCGGGACCAGTTGCCTGTCTGTCCCGGTACACGATGTTCCCATTCGGATTAATCAGCAAAGTCGTGCCCAACTCGAGCACGTTGTACAGTGGGGCAACACGCGCTTCGCTGTCAATTGTCCAGTTCACCATCGGGTACGGGAAGGAGTCAATGTAGCGTTGGAGACTGACAGGTGTATCGAAGGGTTGGATGTCCACGACTAGCGTCACCAGTCCCTGGCCAGCATAGGCCGGATAGACTTCGGCCAAGCTAGTGATCTCATAAACACAGGAAGGGCAACCGTTTGCCATGAAGGTGAGAAGCACCCACGAGCCATGGTAATCAGACAGAGTGAATGATTCTCCAGTCAACGTGATTACGGTAAAGTCGGGCGCAAGTTCACCCCTGGCAACGTTATCGGGTAGGGTAGCGAGGTCC
>JACQGT010000098.1 GCA_016199425.1 Chloroflexota bacterium | reverse complement strand
GCCCCTGGCCGAGGTGATCTACCGCTCCACTTTGACCCCGGCGCGGGAGATCGGCCACCCGGAATTGGGCCATTTGAGCGTAAGCGCGGAGGCGGATGTGGCGGTGCTGCGTATGGTCACCGGCGACTTCAGCTTTGTGGACTGTGGCAAAGCGAAGATGCACGGCGCCCGCAAGCTGGAGTGCGCGATGACTCTGCGCGGCGGCGAGATCGTCTACGATCCCGGCGGGCTGAGTGTGCCCCGCTGGGAGGAAGCGCCGCCCGTGTATTGGACTGTGCGGATGTAAGGGAAGTGAGCAGTGAGCAGTGAACAGTCGCGAGCGGCGAAACTCACCGATAACTGATTACTGCTCACTGATGACTGACTCGAAGGGGGAACAATGGCCGTTGCTCAAAACCAACAAACTGTGTCGATAGGGAGTGGACCGTCCTGGATTTCACGGGCGGTGGGCGCACGCTCCAAAGTACAGACCCACAAGGCTCTGTGGGGATACGCCTTTTCTCTGCCCTGGATCATCGGGCTGATCGTCTTTTGGGGCGGCCCGATTCTGGCCTCGCTCTACTTTGGCTTCACCGAATACGGCATCACCAGCGCACCCAAATGGATCGGTCTGGCGAACTACAGCAAAGCCTTCAACGCCGACAATCTATTTTGGTCTTCTCTGGAGCGTACTTTTACCTTCGCTGCCATATACGTGCCGGTAGCCATTGTCGGTGCATTGCTGTTGGCGGTGATGCTCAACCAGAAGCTGATGGGCACGAACGTTTACCGCACGATTTTCTTTGTGCCCCATCTGATCCCGGCTGTGGCCCTGGCCGTTGTATGGACGTACCTGCTCCAGCCGACCCTCGGCCCGGTCAATGCGTTTCTGCGCAATCTGGGAGTGGAGAATCCCCCCGCCTGGTTTACGGCGCGTGATTCAGCGCTCTATTCGGTGACAATGATCAACATTTGGGCGGCTGTTGGGGGCAATACAATGCTCATCTTTCTGGCCGGGTTGCAGGGCGTGCCCCAGGAACTCTACGACGCGGCCTCCATCGACGGCGGCGGCGTCTGGGCCAAGTTCCGCCACGTCACCCTGCCCCTGCTCACGCCGACGATCTTTTTCAATGTAGTGCTGGCCGTCATCGGCGCACTCAAAGTCTTCACCACCGCCTGGGTGGCCACACAGGGCGGACCCTCCTACGCCACCTGGTTTTTCGCCCTGCACATCTACAACCAGGCCTTCCTCTACTTCCACATGGGCTACGGCAGTGCCCTGGCCTGGGTATTGGCCGCCATTCTGATCGTCTTCACATCTTTCCAGGTCGTTTATTCCCGACGCTGGGTCCACTACGAAGGCGCATAGGAGAGAACCGATGGCCCCAATAACAGCACAGCAGCCCATGTCTATCCGCTTCTCGCCCGGCAGAAGTGTACTCTATCTTGCGATCTTGAGCCTGTGTGTTCTTTTCGGCTTCCCGGTTTTTTGGACGCTGATGAGTTCGTTCAAGACGCCGGCGGAGATGGCCGCCTTCCCGCCGGTGGTGATCCCGGATGTCTTTCAGTGGGACAACTATCACAGAGTGCTTGTGATCTCTCGCCTGCCTGTGGCCCAATGGGTGCTCAACTCGACGATCGTTGTCACGCTGACTACTCTGGGCACACTCATCACCGCGTCGGTGGTGGCCTATTCCTTTGCCCGCTTCGACTACCGGGGGCGGGATGCGCTCTTTATGATTACCCTGGCCACGTTGATGCTGCCCCCGGAGGTCACGTTGATTCCCCAGTTCGTGCTTTTCTACAAACTGGGCTGGATCAACACACTGAAACCTCTCTGGGTGCCCAGTTGGTTTGGCGGCGGGGCCTTCGCCATCTTCCTGATGCGCCAGTTTTTCCTTTCGCTCCCCCGAGATTTGGACGAGGCTGCCCTCATTGATGGCGCGGGCTACTTTCGCATCTTCTGGTCGATTCTGCTGCCCCTGTGCAAGCCGGTGATGGCGACGCTGGGCATCATTACGCTGATTGGTTCGTGGAGCGACTTTATCGGCCCGCTGATCTACCTGAACACACCGACAAAGTTTACGGTTTCGGTCGGGCTGCAATTTTTCAACAATTCACCCGAAGTGGGCGGCGAATCCCTGCGACATCTGTTGATGGCCGCCTGCATTCTCTCGATGATTCCCACTATCGCGCTTTTCTTTCTGGGACAGCGCTACTTCGTGCAGGGGATTGTGATGTCGGGAATTAAGGGATAGTAGTCAGTGAACAGTAATCAGTTATCGTCCTGACGACACGCATACTGATAACTGATTACTGCTCACTTCCCCACCGGAAAGGAGACCTGCCTATTCGACCAATGCACCATCCGCTCACCATTCCATTGATCAACACGCAAAGACGAGGGAGGAGACCCCAATGCAACGCAATCAGATTACCCGCCGCTCCTTTTTGAAAGGGCTGGCAACCGTCGGCGTCGGCGCGGCCGGCGCGCAGATTTTGGCCGCGTGCGCGCCCCCGGCCGCGCCCGCAGGTGGGGCTGCCCAGGCCCCCAGCACAACCGAATCCTCGGCAGCCCCGGCAGCCACAGATGTGAGCCTGCGCGTGCAGGTTCCCCCCGATTTTCAGCGCGAGATGCCCATCATCTTCGGCAAGCGCTACCAGGACGACACCGGTGTGGAAGTGGTCATCGAAGAGGTCATCTACGGCGAGATCGAGACGAAAACCCAGACCGGCTACATCTCCAACACCCTGCCCGACCTGCTCTACGGCCATCACCGCTGGCTCTTCATCAATTTCCTCAAGGGCATCTATATGGAAATTGACGAAATGCTGGCCGCAGACCCACCGTCGGACTGGGACGACATCTATCCCAGCGTCATCACCGGCAACCAGTTGGACGGCAAGAACTTCAGCATCCCCGGTGTGGTCCATCCCGGCGGCAATATCGCTGTGATGTACAACAAAGATATGCTGGCCGCCAAAGGGCTGCCCGAACCCCAAGACGGCTGGACGATGAATGACTGGGAGGAATTGGCGCGCGCCGCCGCAGACCCCGCCACCGGCGTCTTTGGCCTGGGCTTCGACGGTATGAATTCCTTCCACTACTACAGCAATACTTCTCGCTCCTTCGGCGCGCCGGATTCTACCGAGAGTTGGGTGATGAACGCCGATGGCACGGCCCTGACCTACAACACGGACCTGCACCGGGAGCTCGCCGCCTGGTACGTGAAGCTGATGGACGACAAAGTGGCCCCGCGCAAGGCCGATGCCATCGACGGTGGTCTCTTCGTGGCTGGCCTCGGTGCCACCCAGGCCAGCATTGTTGGCAACGTGTCCTGGTCTCTGGCCCAGATCGACGGCAGGTTTGAGTTGGACGCGGCCCTGCTCCCGGTTGGTCCCCAGGGCCGCCAGGGTACCTGCTACTCCGGCAATATGCACATGATCAGCTCCAAGACGGCCCACCCCGAAGAGGCCTGGGACCTGATGAAGCTCTACAGTTCCGGCGAGGCGGGCGTGTCGATGGTGCTGGATGGCAACCTGCAGCCCAACGGCCACAAGTCGGCCTGGATCGATGCCAAAGTCAACGAAGTCAACCGGATGTTTGGCGTCACCGATAGACTCTTGACTGCGGGTATCGAACCCTTCCCCATGCCCAGGAACACCCGCTTTACCGAGGCCAACGACGTCTTCCGCAACGAGATCGATCTGATCTGGGAAGGCGAAGTGACCTTCGATGCCCACGCCCCTGTGATCGAAGAACGGGTCAACGCGGTGCTGGCCCAGGATCGACCGACGTAGCCCGGCGCAACGCGGTGACCGTTCAAGACTAGCGCCGGTTGAGCGGTGTCCAGAGCCGGTCGAAGGGTAGGCTGAGGACACCGCTCAATCGGCGCTCACTGGTCTGGTCGCTGAAAAGCTGCGAAACGTGAAACGTGAGATCGCTCGGTACATCTCACGTTTCACGTTTCACGCCTTGCTACACAAACTTCCTGCTGTCCTGTCATTCCCCACCGGAGATCCTTCCTATGCCCACCGCCCTCGCCCACTTCATTCAGACAACACCCCTTTGCGACAGCCACGAGCATCTGCGCTCGGAGCAGGGCTATGTGGAAGATGGCCCGGACCTGCTGCAGAATCTTTTTGGCAATTACGTATCCGCGGATCTGGTGGTAGCCGGCGCAGGACAGGCCGCGGTGGACCGGCTGTTGAATGCCGCAGACCCAGACGTGCGCGCCCGCTTTACCGGTGTAGAGCGGGCCTGGCAGGCTGTGCGTCACACGGGCTACGGGGAGGCCGTGCGCATTATCGCCCGCGAACTCTACGGCATCGACGAAATCAGCGCCGGCAGCCTGGAGGCCGCCCTGCCCCTGCACGCCGCGCTGCGCCAGCCCGGCCAGCGGCTGCATATCCTGCGCCAGCGGGCCAATCTGGACCACACACAGATCGACGATTTTGTGCGCCCCTGCCGCGTGGACCCTTCCGGCCCGGACTTCTTCTTTTACGACATTTCCTGGGTCAACTTTGTCAACGGCGAGCCTGACGTGGCTGCGCTGGCCGACGAGACCGGCGTGACTGTACGTGATTTGGCTACACTGCGCCAGGCGATGGAGGCTGTCTTTGCGCAAAACGCGGCAGTCGCTATCGCCGTGAAGACCCAACACGCCTATAGCCGGACGCTGCGCTGGCGGGAACGGACCGACGCGGAGGCCGCTCCGGTGCTGGATGCTTATCTGGCTGATCCCCACGGCCTCTCTGCCGAGGAGCGGCTCTGCCTGGGCGATTGGTCTCTGGCCCGGGGCGTGGAACTGGCGATTGAGTACGATTTGCCCTTCAAAATTCACACGGGCTATTATGCGGGCCACAGTCGTATGCCCGTGGACTACATCCGGGGCGGCAATCTCTGCCCGCTGCTGGCAAAGTATCTCGACGCCCGCTTCGTTCTCATGCACATCGCCTACCCCTACAACGACGAACTGGTGGCCCTGGCCAAACACTACCCGAACGTCTACGTAGATTTCTGCTGGGCCTGGAGCATCGACCCCTTCAGCACGGGCAACTTCCTGCGCCAGTGCATCCACGCCGTGCCCAGTAACAAACTCTTCATCTTCGGCGGGGACACCTCCTGGCCCGGCGCGTCCCTGGCTTACGCATCCCAGGCCCGCCGCTGGATGACCAAAGCCCTGCAAGCCGAAATCAACGACGGCCTGCTGACCGAAGCCGAAGCCATCGCCCTGGCCGCCCGCTACATGCGCCAGAACCAGTACGACTGTTTTCGGGTGGAGAGGAAGAGGTTAGGAGTTTTGAGTTAGGAGTTAGGTGGTTGCAAGTTGCAAGTTGCAGGTGGCAGGCCATCATCCCATCATCCCTT